>CAZMML010000301.1:0-1115 GCA_964567335.1 uncultured Nannocystis sp.
GGTAGCTCTCGATCCAGCGCGAGAAGAAGTAGCCGATGATCGTCTCGCTGGTCGGCCGGATGATGTAGGGCTCCTCGAGCTTCTCGCCGCCGGCGTGGGTGACCACCGCGAGCTCGGGCGAGAACCCCTCGACGTGCTCGGCCTCCTTGGCGATGAAGCTCTGCGGCACGAGCAGCGGGAAGTAGGCGTTCTGGTGGCCGGTCGCCTTAAAGCGGCCGTCGAGCTCGCGCTGGAGCTTCTCCCAGATCGCGTAGCCGTGGGGCCGGATCACCATGCAGCCCTTGACCACCTTGGCCGGCTCGGCGAGCTCGGCCTCGCGGATCACGTCCTGGTACCATTGCGGGTAGTCCTGCTCGCGGGGGGTGATCTTGCCCCCGGCCTTGCCGACCTGATCTTCCTGCTGCTCCGCCTTGGCGACCTGCTTCATGGGGCGCAGGATGCCGAGCGCGCCCCCGCCGCGCAAGCGCTTTATGGCGTAGCGAGCGGCAGGATCTCGGCCCGCAGCGCCAGGATCTCGGCCCGCACCTGCTCCTTGAGCGCGGGCAGGTCCTCTAGGGTCATGCCGCGGGTCGAGATCGGGGTGCCCACGGCGACGTACGCGCGCGCCTGACCGAAGCGCCAGTCGTGCTTCGGCATCGCCGCCGCGGCGCCCGCGACCGCGAGCGGCAGGATGTCCGCGCCCGCCTCGATCGCGAGCTGGAAGGCGCCGTCCTTGAAGGGCCCGAGCTCGCCGCCTGGCGAGCGCGTGCCCTCCGGGAAGATCATCACCGGCGTGCCGCCCTCGAGGTAGCGGCGGCAGCGAGCCATCGCCGAGCGGGCCGAGCCGCGCTCGCCGCGGCGGACCGGGACGTCTCCCGAGAGCCACATGGCCCAGCCGAGGATCGGCACCCAGAAGAGCGAGGACTTGCCGAGCCACTTCATCTCCCAGGGGAGGTGCGAGAGCAGGAAGGTGTCGGTCTGCGAGCAGTGATTGCTGACGACGACGGTGCGGCCCCTCACCCACCTGGATGTGCTCGGCCTGCGGGGCGTGTTTCAGGTGCGCGGGGTTGGCGAGATAGTCGTAGACGACGACGTCGCAGCGCGCGAGCAGCTCGCGCCCGCGCACGGTCAGCAGG
>CAZMML010000301.1:1125-5345 GCA_964567335.1 uncultured Nannocystis sp.
GGCACGCGGAAGTCCCAGAGCGGGTTCAGCGTCGTCACACCGACCGCGGCGCCGCGGAAGACGCCCCCGGTGATCAGCCGACCACGGTCGAAGGGCCACGTGAGGGGCGCCAGGATCACCTGGACGATCACCGAGAGCGTGGAGAAGGCGAAGATGAGGAAGTATGTCCACAAGGACAGGACGATCGTCCGCAGTTCGGCTCGGCGCGTCATGGCGGTGCGGCGCCCTCCCGGGGCGTCTCCGTGATGCCACGGCGGGCGCCCGCTTGCCAAGGGGCGAGCCGCGGCGCGGGGCCGCTCCGCCTCACTCGGTCGCGCCGGCGCGTAGCGCCTGACCGACCTCGAGGAGGGCCGCGATCTCTGCGTCCTCGTCGGCCCGGGCGCCCGCGACGCGCTCGACGTGGAGGCGGTGGCGGACGCCGCCCGCCTCGAAGGCGAGGACACGACGGCCCCTCGCGTCGCGCGTGAGGGCGTAGCGGGCGCCGTCCCGGACCAGGATCTCGCCGCGGAGGTCGCCGCTGGCGGGCTCTTTGCGGACGACGATCCGCTGCCCGCCGCGCTGGTACACCACCTCGGTGCCGGGGTTCAGGCTGACCTCGCGGATCGGGCTGGCCTCTGGGACATCCAGGATCCGCACCGCGAGATCGCGCTGGGCCGGCGCCTCGGCGGCGGGCCGCTCGACGCCCCGGGCGACGACGAAGAGGACCAGCGCCGCCGCGCCGGCGGGGAGCATCACCCCGGCGCCCCGCAGCAGCGCCCGCAGGCGCGCGCCCCAAGGCGAGGGACGGGCGGCGGGCGCCGCGGCGGCCGCTTCGGCGCGGTCGATCGCGTCGAGCTCGAGGAGGACGCGGGCGCGGAGCGCCTGCGGGGCCGCGGGTTTCGGGAGGTCGCGGAGGACCTGGCGGATCTTCCGCTGCTCATCGACCATGGCGGAAAGTTCAGGGTATGCGGCGAGCTCGGCCTCGACCTCGGCGCGCTCGGCCTCGGCGAGCTCTCCGTCGATGTATGGTTGGATCCTGTGCAGGTCGTGGTTCATGGGCGGGCGCGCTTGCGGTAGGCGGCGAGCGAGACGGGCTCGGCCTCCGGTGCGGAGGCGGGGGCAGGGGCGGCAGGGGCGAGGCCCTGGTCGACCGCGTGATCGTAGAGGAGGTCGTGCAGGATCCGCCGACCGCGGTGGATCCGGCTCATGACCGTGCCGATCGGGCACTCCATCGCGTCGGCGATCTCCTTGTAGGAGAGGCCTTCGATGTCGGCGAGGACGACGGCCATGCGGTAGTCGGGGCGGAGCTTGGCCAGCGCGGCGTCGATCGTCTCGCGGAGCGCGAGGTGCTGCGTGGCTTGCTCGGGGGTCGGGGCGGCGCTGGGGACGGGACCTTCATGGACGTCAGCCTCGAGCCCGAGGCCCTCGGTGAGGGCGCGCTCGCGGCCCTGACGGTGGTAGCGGGTGATGAAGGTGTTGCGCAGGATCGTGAAGAGCCACGCGCGCACGCTGGAGCCGGGACGAAAGCTGGCCCAAAAGCGGTAGGCGCGGACGAGGGTCTCTTGCACGAGGTCCTCGGCCTCGGCCCGGTCGCGGGTCAGGTGCATGGCCATCCCGAAGAGGTTGTCGAACTGCGGGAGGGCGGTGGACTCGAAGGCCCGTCGGGCGGCTGCGTCCATGCGCCGGGGTTACTCGAGGTCCCAGGGGGCTATTTCTCGGGCGCACAAATCAGACAAGTGTGTTTTCTCGCGCGCGAACCGGCGCCTGCGCGGTGCTGGCCGGCTAAGCTCCGGCCGCGCATGGACGACCCGCGGGATCGTTACGAGAGCCCCCTGTCGACGCGCTACGCGACCGCAGAGATGGTCGCGAACTTCAGCGAGCGCCGTCGGGCCCTGCTCTGGCGGGACCTGTGGATCGCCCTGGCGGACGCGGAGCGCGAGCTAGGGGTCCCCATCTCAGGGGAGCAAGTCGAGGCGCTCCGCGCGGCCCGCGACCAGATCGACGTCGCGCGGATCGCGGCGCTCGAGGCGTCGCTCCGACACGACGTGATGGCGCACATCCGCCAGTTCGGCGAGGCCGCCGGACCCGAGGCGGCGAAGATCATCCACCTGGGGGCGACGAGCTGCTTCGTCGCGGACAACGCCGAGCTCGTGATGATCCGCGCCGGGATCGAGCTGCTGCTCGATCGCCTGGTGGCGGCGCTCGACGCCTTGGCGGCCTTCGCACACGAGCACCGGGCGCTGGCGACGCTCGCCTATACCCACTTTCAGCCGGCGCAGCTCACGACGGTTGGCAAGCGAGCGTGCCTGTGGGCGCAGGACCTCGCGCTGGACCTCGAGACGCTGGCAGGGCTCGCCCTGCGGGTGCCCTTCCGCGGGGTGAAGGGCACGACGGGCACGCAGGCCTCGTTCCTGCAGCTCCTCGGGGGCGACCACGACAAGGTCCGCGCGCTCGATCACGAGGTCGCGCGGCGAATGGGCTTCGCCCGCTCGATCGCCGTGTGCGGACAGACCTACACGCGAAAGATCGACACGTGGGTGGTCTCCGCGCTGGCGGATGTGTGCGGCTCGGCGGCGAAGATCGCGGTGGACCTGCGTCTCCTCGCCCACAAGCGGGAGATCGACGAGCCCTTCGAGCCAGACCAGGTCGGCTCGTCCGCGATGGCGTACAAGCGCAACCCGATGCGCAGCGAGAGGATCTGCGGGTTGGCTCGCTTCGTCCATTCGCTGGCGACCAGCCCGAGGGAGACCCACGCGAACCAGTGGTTCGAACGGACCCTCGACGACAGCGCGAACCGGCGGCTGGTCCTGACGGAGGCCTTCTTCGCCACCGATGCGGTGCTCAACCTCCTCGTCGACGTGCTCTCCGGCCTCGTGGTGCACCCCGCGGTGATCGCCGCGAACATGCGCGAGGAGCTCCCCTTCATGGCGACTGAGACGATCTTGATGCGAGGGGCGAGCGCCGGGCAGAGCCGCCAGGAGCTGCACGAGGCGATCCGTCGCCACTCGCTGGACGCGGTGGCGGAGATCAAGGGGGGCAGACCCGGAGAATTGCTGCAGCGAATGGCGGCCGATCCGCGACTCGGTCCCTTCGTCGATCGCGAGCTCGTATCGCCGCAGAATTTCGTCGGTCGGGCGCCCGAGCAGGTCGACGAATTCTTGGCCGAATTCCTGCATCCCTTGCTCGCTGGACACACCCACCGACGCGGCCGCTTCAAGCCTCGTGTGAGGGTCTAGCGCGGGCGCTGTGCTATCCTCCGTGGGCGCATGACACTCCCCACCGAGCCCGGCACGATGCTCCTGTTCCAGATCTGGCCTTCGTACCTCGTCCGCGACGAGGACGACGCCGACGAGGACGACGACGACGAGGACGAGGACGAGGACGAGGACGAGTACGAAGACGATGAGGAGGACGACGAGGACGACGCGGAGGACGAGGACGACGACGAGGACGACGACGAGGACGACGACGAGGAGGACGAGGACGAGGGCGAGGGGGACGCCTGAGCGCCCTCACCCGTGCAGGGCGGGGGCGTCGAGCGCCGCCGCGAAGTAGCCGCAGAGCCCTCTGACGTCCTGATCGACCCACGCGTCGGGGCGGTGTGGGTTGAAGCGCCAGAAGACGCTCGGCGCGCGCCAGTGCTGGCGCAGACTGGCGAAGATCGTGAAGACCTCGACGCACACCGCCCACGTGCCGTGCGCGTGGTGCTGGTGGTCCTCCTGTTCGCCGGTGAAGGTGTCCAGCCAGCGGCTCGCCAGGCGTAGGTAGCTGCGACGCGGCTGCGCGCGCGCGAAGGCGCGGCAGAGCCGCCGGTACTCGAGGTAGGGGCGGCGCTCCGTGACCCGCGCGGGGATCAGCGTGCCCATGAACGAGTGCAGGTTGGCGCTGGCGTGGAAGCGTTGGACGCCGAAGAGGCCGTCGAGGGCCGCGGTCTCGGGCTCGCTGAGGGGGCCAGGGCCGCGGTAGGTGGCGTGTCCGGGGATCGACGAGCCGGCCCCGGGCAGCCAGCTCGGGCCGGCGCCGCTGGGGCGCGGGAAGTTGCGGTTGAGGTCGACGCCACGGGAGTTGCAGCGGAAGCGGGGGAGCGGCCCCTGGCCGGCTTCGGCGAAGGTGCGCGCGTAGCCGTCCGGGTTGAGGCATGGGATGACCCACAGTTCGGCGCGCGCGCGGCGCGCGCACCCCCGCGGGGCGCCCACCGCGGGCGCGCCGCGGAGGCCGAGCGCGACGCGTCCGGCGCTGCA
>CAZMML010000302.1:0-5344 GCA_964567335.1 uncultured Nannocystis sp.
GGCTCGTCGCGAGCTCGGTCGAGATGGTGCGCCGCGATCAGCGGTTCGGGAACTGGTAGGCGCCGGCCTTGAGGTCGGAGCGGACGCGGAGGCTCGCGCCGCTGGTGGCGACCTTTGCGGTCGGTTGGGTGGAAGTGACGGCCTTGATCTCGAGCTTGTGGATGTTCATTGGATCCTCGGGCGGACAGAAGCGAGCGGCGTTCATCGCCGTCGAGCGAGAGTATCGCGAGCTCAAGGCCCGCACCCCGCACCGGTCGTGCGGAGGGTCCCGGGGCGATCTCGGTCGCGCGCACGGGCGCGCCGGGCGTTCAGGCCCCGGGCTGAGTGCGGGCGAAAAGACATGTCCGTATAGACATGTCGTCATCAGCGCCCGCGGCGCGCTCGCGCGCCCGCGCGGCGCCGTCGACACCCCGCGGCGACGCGTTGTATAAGGCGACCTGATGGCGAGCTTCACGAGGTCCTTGTCGGTGGTGGTGCTCTCGCTGGGACTCGCGCTCAGCGCGTGTTCGAAGAGCGTGGAGGGCGAGACGAAGCGGTGGGCCTCCAATTCGGCCCGTGTCACCGAGCTCGGCGCGCTCTACCCGGGCTTCAAGGGGGCGATCGACGCCCGCGTGCAGAGCGCCAAGAAGATCTACGACGCCGCCGCGAGCCTCGAGGGAGACGCCAAGATCAGCAAGCTCTCGGAGGCGAACACCACGCTCATGAAGGGCTTCGTCGACGAGCTCGACGATCTCGAGGCCAAGATCAAGAGCCTGCGAGAGGCCCGGGTCGAGGCCGCCGCCAAGGCGAGCGACGGCTCTCAGCTCGGCGCCAAGGTCGCCGCCGAGGACGCCCAGAAGGCCCTCGACCGCGTCGACGCCGTGCTCAAGGCAGGCGCCGCGGACGAGGCGGGCGCCGCCGCCGTGCTCAAGAAGATCGAGTCAGACCTCGACACCGCGCAGTCCGCCCTCGACAAGGTGCTCGCGGTCCAGCAGGCGAAGAAGGACGAGGCCGACGCGGCGACGAAGGCCGCCGCCGAGGCCAAGGCGGCGGCGGCGGCCGCCGCCGACGCCAAGGTCGCGCCCTGGACCTGCGCCTACTGCGGCTCGAAGAACGCCCACGACAAGACGAACTGCGACTCGTGCGGGGCCGCGAGGGCCAAGGACGAGAAGGGAGCGCCGCCGGCGGCCAAGTAGCCGCGGGCAGCAGCGCGCGCCGCGAAGGGCGCGAACCACGGGCGCGGTGCGCGAGCGCGGCGCGCGGCGAGGCGGGCGCGGGCGCGGCGGGGGGGCGCCCCGGCCCCCACCCGCGGGGGCGGGGCGCGGGGCCGCGGCGCCCCGCGGGGCGGGGGGGGTGGGGGCGGCTCCCGGGGGGTGGGAGCGCGGCGGACGCGACCGGCGGGCGAGGGCAGCGTCGCCGAGGCGACCGGCGGAGGCGAGGGCAGCGCCGCCGAGGCGACCGGCGGGCGAGGCGAGTCGCGTCGACAGGTAGGTGTCGCGAGAGACATGGCCTTGAGTTCGGATGACCGAGGGTGACGAGACGGCGCCGCTCCCCGCGTCTTCGGCCCCTGGGCCGCCGTCCGGCTGGCCGTCCGGGCGGCTCCCGTTGACCCTCTCGTCGGTCCGGCGTCAGAGTGCCTGGATGGCCCATCGGAACTTGAAGCTCTTTACGCTCGCGCTCGCGGTCCAGGCCGGCGCGTGCGGCGACGACGAGACCACCGACACGTCCTTCACGAGCACCGCCTCGACCAGCAGCACCACAAGCGCCGGCTCGAGCACCGATCCTTCGACGGGGAGCACCGGCGGCACGAGCGCGGGGCCCGGCAGCAACTCGGCGACCGAGAGCGCGACCGGGACGAGCGTCGATCCGACGGACGCGACCTCGAGCACCAGCGGGACGGACACCAGCGGCACCAGCGGCGCCCCGGCGTCGTGCGGCGACGGCGAGCTCGACGCGGGCGAGGAGTGCGACGACGGCAACGACGTCGACGGCGACGCCTGCACCAACGCCTGCAAGAGCGCGACCTGCGGCGACGGGATCGTCGGTCCGAACGAGGCGTGCGACGACGGCAACGACGTCGACGACGACATGTGTAGCAACACCTGCCAGCTCAAGACCTGCGGCGACGGCGCCCCGCAGCCCGGCGAGGAGTGCGACGACGGCAACCAGGACAACACCGACGCCTGCCTCGACACATGCAAGAGCGCGACCTGCGGCGACGCCTTCGTGCAGGCGGGGGTGGAGGAGTGCGACGACGGCAACGCGAGCAGCACCGACGGGTGCGTGCTCGGGTGCGTCCTGGCGACCTGCGGCGACGGCTTCGTCCAGGAGGGCGTCGAGGACTGCGACGACCAGAACGGGGACAACACCGACGACTGCATCGACACCTGCGAGGCCGCGGTCTGCGGCGACGGCTACGTGCAGGACGGGGTGGAGGAGTGCGACGACGGCAACGAGGTCGACGCCGACGCGTGCAAGAACGACTGCACGGTCCCGCCCGGCGCGAAGTCCGTGGCGCTCGGCTGGTACCACACCTGCGCGGTCACGCAGGCGGGCACCGTGCACTGCTGGGGCCTGAACAACTTCGGTCAGCTCGGCCAGGGCAACACGGTGACGATCGGCGACAACGAGCTCCCGAAGACGATCCCGCCGGTCGACGTCGGCGCGGTCGTCAGCGCGGTCACGGCCGGCGAGTCGCACACCTGCGCGCTCACCCTCGGGGGGACGGTCCGCTGCTGGGGCCGCTCCAACGTCGGTCAGCTCGGCTACGGCAGCGTCAACAGCATCGGCGACAACGAGAAGCCCTCGGTCGCGGGCGACGTCGACGTCGGCGGCACCGTCACCCAGATCTCGGCCGGGCGCGACCACACCTGCGCGCTCCTCGACAACGGTGCGGTGCGCTGCTGGGGCGCGAGCACCTACGGGCAGCTCGGCCACAGCAACGTGGTGACGATCGGCGACAACGAGATCGCGTCCGCCGCGGGCGACGTCAAGGTCGGCGCGCCGGCGATCCAGATCGCCGCCGGCGAGTACTTCACCTGCGCGCTGCTCGACACGAACAAGATCCGCTGCTGGGGCTACGGCATGAACGGCTCGCTCGGCTACGGCAACCTGAACAACATCGGCGACAACGAGTTCCCCTCGGCCGCGGGCCCGATGAACCTCGGGGTCGACGCCACCGCGATCGCGGCCGGGCGCCGCCACGCCTGCGCGATCACGACCGCGCAGAACGTCCGCTGCTGGGGCCTCAACGGCAACGGCCAGCTCGGCTACGGCCACATCAACACGATCGGCGACAACGAGCAGCCGAACGTCTCCGGCGACGTCAACATCAACGGGGACAAGGCGATCGGGCTCGCCCTCGGCTTCGCCCACGCCTGCGCGCTCGTGCAGCCGGACAAGGTGCGCTGCTGGGGTCAGGCGACGTCCGGGCAGCTCGGCCAGGGCAACACCCTGCAGATCGGCGACAACGAGCAGCCCAGCGTGATCGCCCCGATCGACGTCGGCGCGCCGCTCACCGGCGTCGCCAGCAACAACAACCACATCTGCGGCCGCACCGCGACGGGCGGCGTGCGCTGCTGGGGCCTCAACATGAACGGGCAGCTCGGCTACGGCAAGACCACGAACATCGGCGACAACGAGATCCCGGCCACCGCCGGCGACGTGCCCTTCCTGTAGGCGCGAGGGCGAGGCCGCCGGGCGCGAGCTAGCCCGGCGTCGGCTCCTGGTCGTCCGGGACCAGGCAGGAGGAGAGCTCGAAGATCATGAACGCGAGCAGCTTCTCCTGCGGCGAGAGCCCCTGCGACACGCAGCCGGCGGGGAAGGGGGTCGCAGGGAGGTCGCTCGACGACACGTGGATGTCCGTGTCGACCACCCGTCCGCACTGCTGCGCGGGCGGGGCCCCGACCGGGGCGTTGAAGGTCAGGTGCTGGATCGACGCGGGGAGCGGCGCCTCGGTGTAGATCCAGCGCTGCGCGCGGTCGGGGTCGAGGCCCGCGATCGTGCGCTGGCCGGCGGCGATCGAGACCTGGCCGGCGACCTGGGAGCCGCCGACGTGGAGCATCCACTCGGCGAGGGCGGCGCCCTTCGGGAAGGAGGCGTCGATCGCGGCGACGCTTGGGTCCGGCAGATCGGGCTGGAAGTTGAACTGGACGACCGAGGGCCAGGGCGCCGGACCCTCCTCGATCCATACGTTGTGGAAGTGGGTGAAGAAGAGGCGCCCGCCGACGCCCGCGTACTTGACCACGTTCTGGCGCGCCTGCGGCGACTTCTTGTCGCCGTGCTGGGCGCCCTCGCAGGCCATGAGCACGAGGTCGTACTGCATCATCGTCGCCAGGCTGTCCCAGAGCTCGGGCGCCGGGGGGAAGAGCGCGCCGCCGTTGAGCTGCGCGGTGTAGCGGTCCGCGCCGCCCTCGCCGGTGTAGAGGTGGACCCGTCCGCTCCCGGCCGGGGGGGTGAACTCCTCGTCGGCGACGCCGATCTTGCGGAGGAGGCACTCCAGCGGATCGGCGGCGCCGGTGGTCAGGGCGATCCGCGGCAGCTCGCCCTCGTCCTGGTCCCGGGGCAGGCGGGTGGTCTTGGCCGGCGCGAGGTTGTCGACGCAGGCCGTGACCGGCACCGTCGAGGTCTTGCGCCACTTGCCGGTCTGCACCACGAGCGGGACCTGCACGCCCGCGGGGACGCCCTCGAGGGCGAATTCGCCGTGGACGTCCGTCAGCGTCGCCACGATCGGATCGCCCTCGAGCTGCCCGCAGGCGTCGCAGACGACGCCGTCGGTCGGGGGGCCCTGCGGGGCCCCGGGCACGTACACGGTGACGCCGTAGAGCGGTAGGGTCCCCTCCGGCGCGACCACGACGCCGTGCAGTCGGGTCTTCTTCGGATCGCCGCCGCAGGGGTCGATCTGGCACTCGATTCCCTCGCAGGGGGCGCTCGTGGTCGCGTCGGTGGTGCCGACGGAGGTGCTGCTCGCCATCCCCGGCCCGCTGGAGGGCTCGCCGGTGGTCGGTGACCCGGTCGTGGGATCGGTGGTGCCCTGCGCCGCGGTCGATGTGCCGCTCGAGGCGGACCCCTGCGTCGAGCCGGTGCTCTCGCCGGTGGCGGTGGTGGTCGTCGCGGTGGACGTCGCGCTCGTCTCAAGCGAAGCACCGCCGCCGCAGGCCGCGACGAGGAGGATGAGGTGGGCGTGGCGCTTCATCCGGGGCCCGGAGTTCGATGCTACAGAATCTCGCGGCGGGCCCCCCGGCCGCGCGATGGCGCCGCGCTCGCGCGGGTCGGCGCGCGGGTGCGCGTCCGGGCCGCACGCCGCGCGGGAGGGAGCGGTCGGAGGGGCGTGTCCAGGAGGTCAGGGCGAGCGGCGGCCGCGGCC
>CAZMML010000303.1:0-5335 GCA_964567335.1 uncultured Nannocystis sp.
ACCGGCGCCGCTGGGAGCGGGAACGGAAGGCGGCGTCATGGCACGGGCGCCGGAAAGCCGTCGTCGAGAAGCGTCGCGGCGCGACGGTCGTCGCTGAGCAGGCAGCGGGCGAGGAGATCGGGATCGAGGCTCGCATACCCGGCGAGGACTCGCGGCGACAGGCCGATGCCCGCGAGCGGCAGTCCGGTCGCATGGGCAGCCGCGAGCACGCCGCCGAGCCGTCGCGTCGCGTCGACGCGTGTGGCGATCAGGCGCTCGGCGCCGAGCGCGGCGAAGCCGGTCGCCATCTCGGCCGATTCCTCGGGATCGAGCCCTGCCGGCATGACCAGCACGACCTGCGCGTCGATTGCGCGCGCCCACTCGATGGCGGCGCCGCGATCCTCGGCGTCGGACGGCACCAGGCCGGGCGTGTCGACGATGAGGAGCTCGTCGCGCAGCGCGCGCCCGGCGACGAGGTCGCGCAGCGGCGCGTCGGTCGTCGCGACGTCGCAGCCGACGCGCAACGACGCGGCGTAGCGTTGCAGCTGCTCGGCGCCCGCGGCGCGCCAGGTGTCGGTCGTCATCAAGTGGGCGTTGCGGCCCACGACGCGCGCGGCGGCCGCGAGCTTAGCCGCAGTGACGGTCTTGCCACCGCCCGGCGGGCCGACCAGCAGGAGCGGACGCTGGGCCCGCTGCAGCTGGACCGGCGCGAACTCGAAGACGGCGCCGAGCGCAGCCGGCAGCGTGATTTCGAGCGCCCGGCCCGGACGTTCGGCGCGGGCGAGCTGATCTGCGAGGGCGGTCCCGATGCCGTGTCGCCGGCACAGTGCGGCGAGCGACCCCGGCGCGGGCGTCGCCGGCGTCGCCGGTGCGCCGTTGCGCTGCAGCTCCGCTGGCGGCGGTGAAGTGTCGCCGCTCGGCGGAAGCTCGGGCAGCGCCGCCACGACGCGGGCGGGTCCGCGCTCGGGCTGGTCGGTCGCAAGGACGTAAGCGTCGGGGCCGAGCTCGGCGCGAAGCCGGCCGAGGGCCTCGGTGAGCGTTGGGGCGGCGAAGGTCCTTATCTGCATCCGCGCGCCTCAGATCTGCCCGACGGTCTTGATGCGCGCCTTGGGATGGATCTCGTTCTGCGACATCACCGTCGTGGTCGGCCGGAAGCGCTCGACGATCGAGCGTACATAAGGGCGGGCGAGGGGGCTGCAGAGCAGCACCGGCGTCTCGCCCAGCATCGCGTGGCGCTCGAAGATCTGGCGCACCTTTGCGATGAACTCCTGCAGCCGCGACGGCGCCATCGACAGCTGGCGCTCCTCGCCCTGGCCGATCAGCGCCTCGGCGAAGCCCTGCTCCCATTCCGGGCTCAGCGTGACGAGCGGGATGAAGCCCTGCTCCGTGGTGTTCTGTTCGCAGAGCTGGCGGCCGAGCCGGGTGCGGACGTGCTCGGTGATCTGCGTCGCGTTGCGCGTGCTCTGGCACGCCTCCGACACGCCTTCCAGAATCAGCGCCATGTCGCGGATCGAGATGCGCTCGGCGAGCAGGTTCTGCAGCACGCGCTGGATGCCGCCGACGGAGATCTGCGCCGGCACGATGTCGGCGACCAGCTTGGGGTGCTCGCGGGCGGACTCGTCCAGCAGCTTCTGCGTCTCCGAGAAGGAGAGCATTTCCGCCATGTTGTCCTTGATCACCTCGGTCAGGTGCGTCGTGATCACGGTCGCCGGATCGACGACGGCGTAGCCCTTGAACAGAGCGTCCTCGCGGTGGATCTCCTCGACCCACATCGCGGGCAGTCCGAAGGTCGGCTCCTTCGTGGCCTCGCCAGGCAGCGCGATCGGCTCGCCCCGCGGATCCATGACCAGAAGCTGGTTCGCGCGCAGGTCGCCGCGCCCCGCGGCGAGCTCCTTGACCCGGATGACGTAGCCGTTGGCGGGGAGCTGCATGTTGTCCTGGATGCGCACCGCCGGCATGATGAAGCCCATGTCGGCCGCGAGCTGCCGGCGCAGCGCCTTGATCTGCTCGGTGAGGCGCGCGCGGTCCGCCTTGCGGTCAGCGCCGCCTTCGCGGTCCGAGCTGATCAGCCCGAGGAGCCCGTAGCCGAGCTCGAGCCGCAGCGTGTCCATGTGCAGCGCGGTCGCGATCGGCTCCTCGGGCGGGGGCGGCGGTGCCGCCTCCTGCGCGGCGGCGTCCTTCTCCTCCCGGACGCGGCGCTCGCTGGTGTGGAAGGCGAGGAAGCCCGTGATCGCCGACAGCGACCAGAACGGGATCAGCGGGATGCCCGGCAGCAGCGCCATCGAGAAGGTCAGGGCAGAGGCGAGGGCCAGGGCCTTGGGGTAGCCGCCGAGCTGGCCACCTCCGCCCGGGCTCGATGGGACGCGCTCGGAGCCGGGACCGAAGGCAACGGCCGCGCCGGAGCCAACGAGGAGCAGGTGGAGCAGCCGAGAGGGGTCCGGTCGACGCAGCGTAGCGGGGCTCGACCCGGTCGGGGTGCGGGAGGTTGATTTGTCACGTGCGGAGCTGTATCAAGGGACGTATTCACTCTTCCCATGACCCAGCTACCAACCTCAAGCGGGTCTTCGACCCCAGGGGAGCATCGGAGACGACCCGACCCTTGTCAGCTCGACCAAGGCCGGCCTGCTCCTGCACTGGGAGACAACCACGAGAACGAGCATGATACCCGAAGCCCGCCTATCTCCCCTCGGCCAAGAAAAGATCGCGGTACTCATCGATGAGTACCTCGCCATCTCGGCGAGCCGTGACCGACGACTGTTCGCGGATTTTCTCCACCCGGGACTCAGATTGCTCACCCTATCGTCTGTTGAAGACAGATGGCGCGACGACGTGCTGCTTGCAAAAATGACGCTAGCCACTCTGATCGTCCTGTACGACGATCTGGCGGATAATCCAACTTATCGAGACTCAGAGCTTCTCTCACGCCTTTATCGGATCAACGTGACCTCCCCACCAGAAGAGAGCTCGGGTGACGACCTGAGAGGCGATTACCGTGCATTTTCAGGCCTGCTGCTTCGTCGTCTTCAAGAATTTGCCGTTTCGTTTCCGAACGGTAGGAAGCTACTACCCGTGCTAGCCTTCGATATTGAGCAATTTTACCTAGCGACCAGATATGCAGAATTAGTCTCCGACTTCCCGGAAGTCGCCAGCTTGGGTGAAACAAGAGCGCTCAGCCCACACAATATGGGGTTTATCGCTTTCGGCACGATTGACCTCATGGCTACCTGCGACCTCCGTTTCGAGGAGTTGGGACGCTGCCGAGAGGTGTTCCACCTTGGACAGCGCGTCGGCCGGATCAGCAACACCTTGGCGACCTATGATCGAGAATTGAGGGAAGGAGACAGAACAAACGAGATCATGGTCGCAGCCAAGACGATCCCTGTGGAGCATTACAGGCACGTCCTACTCGTCGAAATCGAGCAGTTGCTTGCGGAGATTGAGACGAACGCACGGGGCGTCACCGCCTTTGATGTGAAGGAGTACGGCTCCAGGCTACGCCGCATTCATGAGCTGCATCTGGAAGCTCAGAGCTTCATCTGAACGACGCCCACCCGATACTAACGTCGTGAAACTCGGTTCGCATCCGCTACGACTCGAACGTCGACTGACACGACTTTGTCGTTGCAACAAGGCCCGGGTTCTACGAGGGTGGACTCTCCCCCGCGCTGACCTCGCTCGACGTGGCACGTCGGCGGGGCGCGGCTCCGGGAGGTCGATGGCCTGGCTCGCGCCCGGTGGCCTCCGTCGCAGGCAGACTCAACGCCTCCGCGATCGCCTTCCACGTCCCGTTGCCGCACCAGCGGTCGTACCAGCGCCACGCCGTGGTCGACTTGCCGAACTCCGCGGGCAGCTCGCGCCACCTGGCGCCGTGGTGGAGGACCCAGCGAACCCCGTCGACGATCCGGCGCAGGTCGCTCCTCGTGCCGCCGCAGGCGCCACGCGTGCGCTCGACGGTCGCAGCGATCTTCTTCCAGTCGCTGTCGGTCATCCGCATGAAGGACGCGACCGGCGCGGACACCTCGGTCGCCTGGACGATCCGAGTCGTCGCCCGCTCGAGCCCCTCACGGACGACGTAGTTCGCCAGGTGCGCGTAGCGCTGGGTCGAGCGCGCCTGCTTGTGTCCGAGGAGCTCGCCGACCACGGCGAGCGGGACGCCGCTCATCAGCGCGTCGCTGGCGAAGCTGTGGCGCAGGTCGTGGATCCGCACGTCGCTCAGCTCCGTGGCCGCGCGGATGTTACGCCAGGTGTTGTCGATGCCGCTCAGCCGGGTCCCCTTGTCGCTGCGCAGGACGTAGCCCGTGCTCGGCTTGCCGCTGTGTTCGTGGATGTGCCGGAGGAGCGCGATCACCTTGTCGGAGACGAGCGCCTTGAGCTGGCCGGTCTTGGTGTCGGGGAGGTTGAGGATCGAGTGCTGCCAGTCGACCATCGGCCACTTCAACCCCAAGATCTCGCTCTTGCGGCGGCCCGTCAGCGCGAGCAGCTCGATCGCCCACACGCTCTGGATCTTCAGGTGACCGCGGCGGTTCCTCGGCGCCTTGATGCCCGCCTGCACGTAGGCGCGGAGCCGCTGCCGCTCCTCCGGCGTCAAGAAGCGCTCACGCTGCCGCATCGGGTACAGCTTCACGCCGTGGGCCGGGTTGCGCATGTCGGGAGCGAGCTCCCAGTCGTTGATGATCCGCGTGAACAGGCTGGCGCACACCATGACCATGTTGTTCGCCGCGCCGGGGCGATCCTTCATCGAGGCGTGGAGCTCCGCGATGTGGGTCCGCTTGACGGTGCGATAGTCTCGGTCTCCGAGCGGCGGGACGTTCTTCTCTGGATCCGCGAGCCCCGGGAGGATGATCGTCCTGAGCTGGTGTCGGTACCTCTCCGCCGTACCTGCCTTCAGATGCACGTCGACGTAGATCCGGACGAAGCGCTCCGCGAGCTCGCGCAGCGTCGTCGTCTTGGACGGCGGCGGTTGCGGTTGTTCCGGTGGAGCGTGCGTGCCCCCGGCCGGCGGGCTCGGCGTCTCGTCGACGCGCGTGCCCGTGGCGATGCCGGCGAGCATCAGGGCCGCACGTCGGCGCGCCTCATCGATCGACAGCGAGGGCCCGAGCAGCCCGATCCGCTCGCGGCGGTCCTTGCCCTCGACGCGGTACCGAACAAGCGCGACCTTCTTCCCCGTCGGCAGGACCCGCAGGATGAACCCCGGCAGCGCGTCGCAGGTGACTTCGTACATCTTCGCGCGAGGCTTGCACCCGCGCACGAACGCGGCGTTGATCATGACCCTTCCTCCTCCCCCACATCTTCGAGACAATTTCGAGCCAAGCTAGCGGCCCACGGGCCCTGTCCGAAAATACACAATATCGCGTAC
>CAZMML010000304.1:0-5333 GCA_964567335.1 uncultured Nannocystis sp.
AGGCTGTTCAGGCCCGCGAGCGCGTCGCGGGCCAGGTCCCAGCGGGTGGCGCCCAGCGAGCAGGCCGTGGAGTCGCCGTCGACGTTGAGCAGCGAGGACGAGGCGTCGAGGAGGACCATCACCCGCGGGCGGGCCGCGGAGCAGCGCGGCGCGAGGAGCCGGGCCTTGAAGTCGGCGACGACGGCGGCGAGCGCGTCGCCGAGCGCCTGCTGGGTGGTGACGTCGTGGGCCGAGCCGGTGCCGCCGCTGCTCGCGAGGTTGTCGGCGAACTTCTGGCCGGCGGCCTCGCCGAGGGCGACGACGTAGGTCGGGATCTTGCGGTTCACGAAGAGGGCCTTGGCCGTCAGCCCCGGGTTCTGGATCGGCGGCCCGAGCTTGGTGGTCCCGGTCGGGTCGGTCCATTCGCCGTCGGTGATCAGGACGATCGCGGCCGGACGGGCGCCGACGTCGAGCGGGTGATCGGCGGCGGTCTGGGTGAAGTAGGCGTCGGCGCGATCGAGCGCGCCCTTGGTCCAGCTCTCGACGCCGGTGAGCGCGCCCTCGAGGGGGGCGGGCAGGGCCGTCAGGGCGGCCGTCAGGGCGTCGCCCCCGCACACGAAATAGGCCTTGTCGGGGGCCTGCTCGTCGTAAAAGCGGAGGTCGATCGCCTGACCGTCGGCGAGCGGGGGGAGCGAGGTGTCTCCCGGGATCGTGGTGCCGGGCGCGCCGGGGTCCGGATCGTGGCCGAAGCGCATCAGGCCGAGGATCGCGTGGCGGGCGAGATCGTCGTTGTCGGCGCTGACTGCGGCGATCAGCGCGTCGCGGGTCGCGTCCCAGCGGGTCGTGTCGGCGCCGAGCACGGTGTTCATCGAGGTCGAGTCGTCGACGATGAACAGGAGGAGCGGCCGCGGGACGCCGCACTGCGCCTCGGGCTGGCAGAAGGCGGCCGGGGCCGTCGCGGGACAGAGGAGCGCGAGGCCCGCGAGGACGCTGCGCGCGAGGAGGCGTCGCATCCGCCGAGTATGCGCGCACGAGGTCCAGGGGAGAAATGCGAGCCCTTCCGGAGGTCCCCGGGCGCACCCCCGAGCTTTTCCGCGGGGGTCCGGCGCCCCTCGCGCGCCCTCGCGCACGCAGGCGCGGACGCGGCTCTTCTCGGCCCTCTGGCTCCTCCCTAGGATCCTTCGGGGGGGCGGGGGTTTGGCGAAGGTCGGCGCATCGGGGGCGTACATACACGAGGTGGTCACGCGCCACGACGGCGAGGCGCCCCCCGACGTCGCCGATCGCAGCGACACGCCGCCGCTCATCGGACCCTACACGGTGCTCGGTCGGCTCGGTCGCGGGGCGATGGGCACCGTCTTCGGCGCCTACGACGCCAAGCTCGACCGCAAGATCGCCCTCAAGCTCGTCGCCGCCGACAGCTCCGCCGGAACCCAGGGCCACGCCCGGCTCCTGCGCGAGGCTCAGACCCTCGCTCGCGTCTCGCACCCCAACGTCGTCCAGATCTACGAGGTCGGCGAGCACCATCACGAGGTCTACATCGCGATGGAGTTCGTCCGCGGCGAGACCTTGCGGAGCTGGACGCAGGCGAAGCCGCGGACCTGGCGCGAGATCCTCGAGGTCTTCGTGCAGGCCGGCCGCGGCCTCGCGGCCGCCCACGCGGCGGGCGTCGTGCACCGCGACTTCAAGCCCGACAACGTGATGGTCGGCGACGACGGTCGCGTGCGCGTGATGGACTTCGGGCTCGCCCGTGCGCTGTCGGGGTCGCCCGCCTCCGAGCCCGAGCTCGCCGCCCTGGTCGCGACGGACGGCGCGCTCGCGCTGACCACCGCGGGGGCCCGGATCGGCACGCCGGCGTACATGGCCCCCGAGCAGCACCTGGGCCAGGAGGCGAGCGAGCGGAGCGATCAGTTCTCCTTCTGCGTCGCCCTCTTCGAAGCGCTCCACGGCCAGCGGCCCTTCGCCGGGAACGACCTCGGCAGCCTGTCCGCCAGCGTGCTCGGCGGGGAGATCCGCGCCGTCCCGACGCGCGCCGTCCCGGGTTGGCTGCGTCGGGCGATCCTCCGCGGCCTCGCCGTGAACGCGGCGGAGCGTTGGCCCGACATGCCAGCGCTGCTCCGCGAGATCTCGCGGGGCCAGACGCGAGCGCGCGTGCGAGGCGCCTTGGCGACCTGCGCCGTCGTCGGCCTGATCGGGGCCGGCGTGCTCACGTGGCACCGGGTCGACGTGGCGCGCCGGACCGACGCGTGCGTCGCCGCGGGCGCCGAGATCGCGGAGGATTGGGGCGATCCGGCGCGCTCGCGCGTGCGGGCCGCGCTGCTCGCCACGGGCGCGAGCTACGCCGCGACCACCGCCGAGCGGGTGATCCCGGAGCTCGACCGCCACGCCGAGTCCTGGCGGCGCGCACGCGAGGAGGGCTGCCTCGACGCCGACCTGCACGGCACGTGGGGCGCCGATCTCCTCGCTCGCTCGCAGTGGTGCCTCGAGGAGCGGCGGATGCGGTTCGACGACCTCGTCGACGAGCTCTCACGAGCCGACGAGCAGATCCTGCAGGCCGCCATTCCGGCGATCGCCGGGCTCGAGTCGCCCACGGCGTGCCGCGACGCCGCCCTGCTCGCCCGGCTGCCGGCGCCGCCGAGCGAGCGTCGGGACGAGATCCGCGCCGTGTGGCTGATGCTCTCGCGCGCCGCGAACCTGCTCGCGTCCGGCAAGTACGAGGCCGGCCTCAAGGTGGCCGGCGACGCCAAGGGGCTCGCCGAGGCGCTCGACTGGCCGCCGATCGCGGCCTCGGCCCGCCTGCGTCTCGGCGCCCTGCTCGAGGCGCAGGGCAAGTACGCCGAGGCCGAGGCCGAGCTAGAAGAGGCGGTCTTCGCCGCCGCTGAGGCCGGAGCCCCCGGCGTGGTGGCGGACGCCGAGACCCTGCTCGTCGACGTCGTCGGGCGACGGCTCGCGCGACCCGCCGACGGGCGCAGGTGGTCGCGCTTCGCGGCCCAGACGCTGCGATCGATCGAGCCCGAGCCGGGCCCCCGCACCGCGACGAACCTACAGTACCTCGGGCGCAGCCAGATCGCGGCCGGCGCCTATGCCGACGCGATCGACGCCTTGCGGCGCTCCGCGGCGCTCCGTGAGTCGCTCCTCGGACCGACCCACGTCGACCTCGCCAACACCCTCAACGACCTCGCCTCGGCTCACATGGAGGTGGGCGCCTACGCCGAGGCCCGGCCGGAGTACGAGCGCTCGCTGGCGATCGCCTCGGCCGCGCTCGGGCCGGACCACCCCAGCGCCGCCGCGCTCTACAGCAGCCTCGGCGGCCTGGACTACCTCACCGGCGACCTGGCGAAGGCGAAGGCCGAGTACGAGCGCGCCGCGGCGCTCCAGGAGGTCGCGCTCGGGCCGGAGCACCCGGAGCTGTCGACGACGCTGAACAACCTCGCGATCGTCCACGACACCCTGGGCGAGCACCCGCAAGCCGAGCCGCTCTTCGAACGATCGATCGCGATCGCCGAGAAGACGCTCGGACCGGACCACCCGGAGCTCGCCGCCAGCCTGTCGAACCTCGCCAACGTCCGCTACGCGCGCGGCGACTACGCCGGCGCGAAGATCCTCAACACGCGGGCGCTCGCCGTCACGGAGAAGGCCCTCGGCCCCGATCACCCCGACCTCGCGCAGATCCTCGGCAACCTCGCGGCGGTGCTCGAGCGCCTCCGCGAGTACCGCGAGGCCGCGGCGCTCGGCGAGCGAGCGCTGGCGATCACGGAGAAGTCCCTCGGCCCCGCGCACGCCAACGTCGGGATCGCGCTGAAGAACCTCGCCAACGTCCGCTTCCTCACCGGCGACCGCGCGGCGGCCCGGACGCTCTACCAGCGCTCGCTCGCGGTGCTCGAGCGGGCCCTCGGACCCGACCACGCCACCGTCGCGGCGCCCCTCTCAGGTCTGGCCCAGCTCGCGTTGCTCGAGGGGCGACCCGCCGAGGTCATGACCCTCGCGAGCCGCGTGGTCGCCCTGCGCGAGCCCGGCGGCGCGGGCCCCGAGGCGCTCGCCGAGGGGCGCTTCCTGCTCGCTCAGGGCCTCTGGGAGGTGCCCCCGGCTCAGGGCCGCGACCGCCCTCGCGCCCTCGTCCTGGCGGAGCAGGCCCGCGACGCCTACCGCGCCGCCGCGGCCGCCGGACGACAACTGGCCGAGGTCGAGAATTGGCTCGCTCAGCGCCCCGCCTCCAAGTAGCGCCGACACCACGACGCGGCGCTCCGCTCTGCTCGACCGCTCGACGCGACGGACCCGCTCCATGGCGTTCGGGACCCGCGAGAGCGGGGCAGGGGAGTGCGCCCGCGCTCCTCCTCAGGTCACGACTTGCGCGCCTTGGCGGCGGGCTTCCAGGCGACGTCGTGGCGCACGCCGACGTAGGAGGGGAAGCGCGGGACGCCGCCGTCGGAGAGCTCCTGGTAGCGAAAGGTGATGATCGCGCCGATCGGGGGCGGCGACTTGCGGTCGGCGTCGGAGAGGCCGGTGCCGACGGCGAAGCGGGTGCCGTCGCGGAGCTCGACGAGGAGCGCGCCGAGGCGGCCCTTGTGCTTGCCGGTGCCCGGCTGGTGACCGACGACCTTGGCCTCGTCGTCGAGGAAGCGCTTGACCTTGAGGAGGCTGTGCGAGCGGCCGACCTCGTAGTGCGAGCCGGGGCGGCGGAGCATGAGGCCCTCGCCCCCGAGCGCCTCGACGCGGTCGAGCTCGCGGCGGAGGTGGTCGGCGTCCCGGCAGCGCTCGTGCGCGTGCGCGAGGGCGAAGGGGGGCCGGCGCCGCGTGAGCTCGGTGTGGTAGTGGTGCAGGCGGGACTCGAACTCGGCGCGGTGGCCCGGGGCGTCGAAGACGAGGTACTTGATCTGGCGCCAGGCGTCGCCGCCGTCCTGGCGGCGGACGATGCTGACGGTCCGCTGGAAGGCCTTGCGGTCGAGCCAGAGCTCGCCGTCGAGCGGGAACTCGGGGAAGCCCTCGGTGAACCAGGCGGGCGCGTAGAAGGGGTTGCCGAGGCGGGAGACGAAGCCCTTGCCGTCCCAGTAGGCGCGCACGCCGTCGAGCTTCTCGCTCATCCACCAGCCGGAGGGGTCGACCTCGGGGTCGTATACGTGGGCGAGGAGGAGCGGCGGGGCCTCGCCCTCGGCCTCCTCGCCGGCCTTGGGCGCGGCGGTCTTGGCGGCGCGGGCGGGGCTCGCCTTGGCGGCCGCGGGGGTCGGCGCGCCGATCCGGGCGGTCTCGGCGGCCTCGCCGCGGAGCGCCTTGATGTGCTTGCAGGAGCGGCGGTCGATAGGTCCGCCCTGGTTCCGCCACGCCGGGCACGAGCAGGAGTAGACGCCGCCGACGTTCTT
>CAZMML010000305.1:0-3504 GCA_964567335.1 uncultured Nannocystis sp.
CGCGGGATCGACTAAGGTCCGACGTCATGTCCCTCGTCCAGCTCCGGCCCGGCAAGGCGGCGCCCTCGCGCGCCGATCTGCTGGCGTTCCTGCCGATGACCCGCGAGGAGATGGAGGCCCGCGGGTGGGACGAGCTCGACGTGCTGATCCTCAACGGCGACGCGTACGTCGACCACCCGGCGTTCGGCGGGGCGCTGATCGGGCGGTTCCTCGCCGGCCGCGGGCTGCGGGTCGGGATGATCGCGCAGCCGCGCTGGGATGGCCCGGAGGACATGTTGAAGCTCGGGCGGCCGCGGCTGTTCGTCGGGATCACGGCGGGCAACCTCGACTCGATGCTCAACAAGCTGACGGCGCAGAAGAAGATGCGCGGCGAGGACCAGTACTCGCCCGAGGGCGCGACCGAGATGCGGCCGAACCGCGCGAGCATCGTCTACGCGAACCTCGCGCGGCAGGCGTTCCCGGGGGTGCCGATCGTGCTCGGCGGGATCGAGGCGAGCCTGCGGCGGATCGCCCACTACGACTACTGGAGCGACCAGGTGCGCCGCAGCGTCCTGATCGACAGCAAGGCGGACCTGCTCGTCTTCGGCATGGGCGAGCGGCCGGTGTGGGAGGTCGCGCGCCGGCTGCAGGCGGGCGAGCCGGTGGCGTCGCTCCGCGACGTCCGCGGGACGGCGCTGGTGCTGCCGAAGGGCCAGTGGGAGGGGCTCCCGCGCAGCCGTTACGTGCGCGACGGGCTGCCCCTGCACCTGCCGAGCTACGAGGAGGTCAGCGCGGACAGGGACGCCTTCCTCGAGATGTCGCGGGCGTTCCAGCACGAGACCAACCCCGGCAACGGGCGCCCGCTGGTGCAGCCGCACGGGGATCGGGCGGTGTACCTGAACCCGCCGGCCGAGCCGCTGGCGACCGAGGACATGGACGCGCTCTACGACCTGCCCTTCGCGCGCGCCCCCCACTGGAGCTACGAGGGCCGCCGGATCCCCGCCTTCGAGACCGTCAAGCACTCGATCGTGACGATGCGCGGCTGCTTCGGCGGCTGCACCTTCTGCTCGATCACCGAGCACGAGGGGCGGGTGATCCAGTCGCGCTCGGCCGAGAGCGTGCTGCGGGAGATCCGGGAGCTCCGGCGGATGGACGACTTCCGCGGGGTGATCTCCGACGTCGGCGGCCCGACCGCCAACATGTACAAGATGCGCTGCAAGAGCGAGGCGATCGAGCGCGCGTGTCGGCGCCTCTCGTGCGTGCACCCGGGCGTGTGCGAGAACCTGGAGACGGACCACGCGCCGCTGATCGACCTGCTCAGGCGCGTCCGCGCCGCCGAGGGGGTGCGCAAGGTGTTCATCGCCTCGGGCGTCCGCTACGACCTGGCCGAGCGCTCGCCCGCGTTCATCCGCGAGCTAGCCGCCCACCACACCGGCGGTCAGCTCTCGGTCGCGCCCGAGCACGTCAAGGACGAGGTGCTGGACAAGATGAAGAAGCCCGGGGTCGCCAGCTACGAGCGCTTCGCGGCGCAGTTCCAGTGCGCCAGCGAGGCGGCCGGCAAGGAGCAGCACCTCGTGCCCTACTTCATCTCCGGCCACCCGGGCAGCACCCTGGCCGACATGATCGATCTCGCCCTCTGGCTCAAGGCCCGCGGCATGCGGCCGCGCCAGGTGCAGGACTTCATCCCGACGCCGATGAGCATGGCCACCTGCATGTACTACACCGGCCGTGATCCCTTCACACGGGAGCCGGTGTACACCGCCCGGGACCTGCGAGAGAAGAAACTACAGAAGGCGCTGCTGCTCTACTGGGACCCCGCGCAGCACCCGCTCGCCCGGGAGGCGCTGCGCAAGGCGAAGCGCGCCGATCTGATCGGCGCGGCGCCCGGCTGCCTGGTCCCCGGCGAGGGGCGCGCGCAGGCCTCGCGTCGACCCGGACCACGGGCCGCGGCGCCCCGCCCCACGGGACGACCGAGCTAGCGCACATCGCTCCGCTCGCCGCGCCCGCGGCCTCGCAGGTAAGATAGCTCCGCGATGTCTACAGTTCGAAGCATGAGCGCTGGGCTCTGGGCGCTGGCGGCGGGGCTCGCGGCGGCGGGTTGCGAGGTGATCGACCCCGAGATCACGGTCTCGCTGTCGATCTCCCACCACGGGGTGCGCCTCATGGACGGCTCGCTCCCGAACTACGGCGAGCCCGACGCGGCCCGCATCTTCCCCAACGACAAGGGCTGGGAGGTCACGCTCTCGGAGGCGGTGATCGTCAACACCTCGGCGCAGATCGAGAGCTGCAACGGGGAGGTCTTCGACTTCGACCTGCCCTACGGGCCGCTGCCGGAGTTCCAGCTCGACCAGGACAAGGACCTCATCGACTTCGCGCGGGTGTCGCTGCCGAAGGGGACCTACTGCACGCTGCGGATCGAGTACGGCCGCTACCTCGCGGCCGAGGTGGCGATGGCGGTCGACACGCCCTACGTGGTGAAGGGCCACCAGGACATGGAGGGCCTGACGGTGTACCTGGCCGGGACCGCAGAGAACGCCTCGGGCGACGTGGTCAACTGGGGCGCCAACACGCCGAACACGATCATCGTCGAGCTCGACCTCTCGAAGATCGAGGACGGGCAGCCCTTCCGGATCCGCGGCAACGAGCCGGGCGGCAAGGCGATGGTGGTGGCGAAGACCTACGACGCCTTCTTCCGCGGGATCGACTTCGCTACCTTTGACCGCCCGACCTTCGAAGCCGGGCTGCTCGACGTGCTCAGGGCCGAGACCTACGTGCGCCTCGGGACCTCCGTCTACTGAGCCAGAGCAGGGCGACGAGCGGCGCGACCGGCCCGAGCGGGTCGCGCACGTCGCAGCCGCACTTGTCGTCCTCGGGGGCGGTGTCGAGGCAGTCGCACGCGTCGCAGCCCTCGCGCAGGTCGATCCCGGTCTCGTCGTGGACCCAACAGAGCGCGGCCGCCGGGATCGCGTAGAACCCCCCCTTCCCGCAGGTGTACCCGCGCGAGGTGATCCCGCCGAGGAGCCACTCGCCGGCCGAGGTGCGGACGAAGGCCGGCCCGCCCGAGTCGCCCTGACACGAGTCCATCCCGTTCCCGCCGGCGACGAACTCGAGCCCGCTGCCGCTGAAGCGGACGATCGAGACATCGACCTCGCGCTTGATCCCGTTGAGCCCCTTCTCGTCGTTGCCGTAGCCGACCAGCGTCAGCGGGGCCCCGACGTAGATCGCGTCGTCCCAGTCCTCCTGCTTGGTCAAGGGCGGCGTCGGGGCGAAGTCCGCGACGGGATCGCGGAGGACGATATAGGCGTAGTCCCAGATGTCCTCCTTGCAGATCTCGGTGTCCTCACCGCAAAACATCGGGTGGATCCCGAACCCCTCGACCGAGCGGCTGGCGGAGGTCGGCGCGGTCACGTCGTCGCCGAGTCGGATGGTGATCTGGCTCGCGCTCGTCACCTCGTTGAGGCAGTGGGCCGCGGTCAGGACGAGCTTCGGGTGCACGAGCGTGCCGGTGCACAGCGCCCCCGGGAA
>CAZMML010000305.1:3514-5322 GCA_964567335.1 uncultured Nannocystis sp.
TCGCCACCGCCGTCGGCCAGTCGCCCGGCTCGACCGGGCTGCCGCCGTAGATCGGCGCGGGGGCCTCGGGCACGGGGCTCCGTGGGAGCGCGGACGCGAGGAGGAGGAGCCCGCGGAGGATCATTCTCAGAGGATAGCGCGGCGATCGATCCGACGCTGGTCCCCCGGCGTACCGCGCACGGCCCTGCGCAGATCGAAAGTGCACGGCGCCCGCAGGCCTGGACAGGGCGCCGACGATCCCGTACAGGTCGCCAGACCTCGTCCCCGGATGACGCGTGCCCGACCTCTTGGCCTCACCTGACCTGGTCCCCGAGTCAGGCGCTCTGCCGCCGCGCTGCGAGCTGGACCACGACTTCACGGACGCGCTGGCGCACCTGGCACGGATCCGCACGCGACGACGTCTCGAGCGCGACCCGGTCTACCAACGGCTGCGGCCGCAGCTCGAGCGGGTGCTCCGCGGCTTCGAGTGGGACCTCGAGCCGACGCTCGGCCGCTCGCTCGCGCCGCTGCGGCCCGGGTGCGTGCGGGCGGTGGCGTGGAACGTCGAGCGGGGCAAGCGCTTCGAGGGCCTCCACGCGCTGCTGACGACCGATCCGGAGCTCGCAGCCGCGGACCTCCTGCTGCTGACGGAGGTCGACATCGGCATGGGGCGCTCGGGGAACCGCAACGTGCCGCAGGAGCTCGCCCGCGCGCTCGAGATGGGCTACGTGTTCGCCAACTACCACATCGTCCTAGCCGAGGGCGACCGCGGCGAGCGCGGGCACGGGGTCCCGAACACCAAGGCGATGCACGGCTGCGCCCTGCTGACGCGCTTCCCGGTGCTGCGCTTCGAGGCGATCGACCTCCGCGAGCGGCGCGACAAGTTCCACGCGACCGAGAAGCGCTTCGGCAACAAGCGGGCGCTGCTCTGCGAGGTGCTCCTCCCGGACGGACCGCTGACGGTGGTGCTGGTCCACCTCGACCCCTTCGCCGGGCCCCGCGATCGAGCCCGCCAGATCACCGACGTGCTCGCGCGCCTGCGGGAGTTCGGCGGCGAGCGCGTGCTCCTCGGCGGCGACCTCAACACCAACACCTACGACCTCAGCTCCGGCCGCGGGCTCGCCTACAACTTCGTCGTGGCCATGACGCGCTTCGGCTTCGAAGGCATGGCCGCGCACCACATGGCGCCCGAGCTCTACTGGGAGCAGCCGCTCTTCGACGCGCTGCGCACCGGCGGGCTCACGACCGAGGGCTACAACGACACCACGCGCGGGACCATCTACTACGACATCTACGACCCCGAGCTCTTCCGCAAGGCGCTCGACTACATGCCGCGGCCGATGCGCCGGATGATGTGGAACTACCTCGAGCGCAAGCTGCAACCCTGGGGCGGGCGGGTGCCGCTGCGCGTCGACTGGTTCGCGGGCAAGGGGCTGCGCCCGCGGGCCCCGCAGGTGATCGAGCGGCCGCTCGCGGACGGCCGCCTGGTCTCGGACCACAACCCGATCCTGGTCGACCTCGAGACGAGCGCGCCGCTCGCCCCGGACGGCGACGAGGGCGACCCAGCGGGCTGATCGTCGCGCGTCTTTCGCTCGCGCCGGCCCCGCGGTACGATGCGCACCCCGAAGGATGGCACCCCGACCTGCAACGCAGCTCGCTCTGACGATCTCGACCGCGCTCGCGTCGGCGTGCGGCGGCGGCGAGGCGCCCGCCCCACGGGTCCGAGCGACCACCCAGCCGGCCTCGGCGACGCCCCCCCCCCCGGGCGCCGTCGACGACGCCGGGGCGGTGTGCGCGCGGACGGGCGCGCTGGCGCGCCCCCTCGCCGC
>CAZMML010000306.1:0-5318 GCA_964567335.1 uncultured Nannocystis sp.
ACAATTACGACCCGGAGACGCTGCTGCGAAGCGCCCGCGCGCTCGCCAGCGTGGTCGAGCGCTTCGCGTCGACGGACGAGCTCCCGCGCTGAGCGTCGGCGTCGAACCCTGCTAGGCTGTGCCTCCGTGGACCGCCGCGCCGCCTCGCTGATCCTCCTCTGTCTCTGTGCGGCGGCCGGTTGCGCGCGGGCGCGCCACCCCGCCCCCGAGGTGCGCGTCGATCCGGCGGCGGCGGCCGGCACGTCGGTCCAGGATCTGCCGATCCTGCGCCAGAAGGTGGCGATGGGGCTCGTCGACGCGGTGCGCGCGGAGCTCGGCCCGCGGCTCGCGGCCACCCGCGAGGGCCACGTCGACCCCGGTCGGGACACGCTGCGGACGCTCGCCGTGCAGCTCGCGCTCGTCCAGGGCGATCGGGAGGCGGCGCTCCGCGAGATGGGCGCCCTCTCCCGCGAGCTCGACCGGCTCGGCGCGCGGGCGCCGGCGGAGGAGCGCGCGCGCTGGCACATGCTCTACAGCGCCTGCCTCTTCGAGGCGCGCAGCTACAGCGAGGCGCGGAGCCACGCGCTGCAGGCGCTGGCGCTGCTGACCCCGGGCCCGGAGACCCCGCTCATGGCCGATATCCTGCGGGAGCTGGCGCGCGACCAGCTCGCGCTCGGCGACGGCCCGCGGGCGCTGGAGACGCTGCGGCGGGCGATGGCTGGTCACAAGGACAGCCTCTCTCGGCAGGACGACCTGCTGCTCGCGGTGGACGTGATGATCGTCCTCGAGCAGCCGCACGAGGCGGTGATCACGGCGAGCGAGGCCTACGACGCCGCGCTCGAGGCGGTCGGCCCGGACACGCTGGCGCACGCGGAGGCGCTGGCGGCGGCGGCGGCGGCGACGCTCTCGAGCGGAGACATCGAGGCCTCGCGGAGCTTCGTCGCGGACGCCCGCGAGATCTGGGGCGCGCTCCAGGCGGCCCGCGTCGACCCGAACCTGCCGCTCAGCGCCCGCCTCGAGCGTCGGCTGCTCGCCGTCGAGGAGGCCCTCTCGCTCGCGCCCGCCGCCAAGTGACCCCAGAGCCATGTGCGATCGGCAAGATCGCCTCTGGGCCCTCCCGGCGCGCGCGGACTGCTTGTTCGAGCGTACAAGAAGGCGGCCCGGTGATGGAGATCACTCGCGAGGCCGCGCGCTCTGTTGCACGCCCGTCACATGCGGGCACGGGGACCGCGCGCGCGCGCCGTCGTTTGCGCCGCGGACTTGAGCCGGGACGGTGAGGCGAGGTACCGTCCCGGCACTTCATCATGGCCGGGCACACCAATCAGGACGCGGCGGCGGAGCTGTCGGGCTCGCGCGGGATTCTCGGGTTCTTCCGCAACTTCCACAACAAGACGATCTTGTTCCGCTTCGGCGACTGGATCTTCGTCACCTACGGCATGGTCGCCGGGCTCGCGTTCCTCTGCGGGTTGGCGACCGCGACCTGGTACATGGGCATGGTCGGGAGCGACCCGGTGAAGGTCGCGGCCGCCTACATCTTCTTCGTGATCCCGTCGGTGCTGATGGTGTCGCGCCTGACGAGCATCCTCCTCGAGTGGCGCGAGCTCTTCCGGCGTCCGCTGCAGACCCTGCTCAAGCCCGGGTACATGCTCCACGGCGGGATCTTCGGCGGCATGCTGGCGATGGTGATCTACGCGCAGGCGACCGGGACCTCGATCCTCGCGCTGCTCGACGCCGCCGGCTTCGCCATGCCGCTCGGCGAGTCGATCTGCCGCCTCGGCTGCTACGTCTACGGCTGCTGCTGGGGCCGCCCGACGGAGAGCCGCTTCGGCGTCGCCTACACGAGCCCGCACTCGAAGGTCCTGCGCTTCCGGCCCGAGCTGCAGGGGGTCAAGATCCACCCGACCCAGCTCTACGCGCTGACCGCCCACCTGATCCAGTTCACGATCTTCTACGCGCTGCTCCCCTTCAAGGTGTTCGACGGGATGTTCGCGGCGCTCTACCTGATCACCCACCCGATCATCCGCGTCTTCCTCGAGCGCTTCCGCCAGGACGACCGCGGGAAGGTCGGCCGATGGACCCACACCAACATCTACAGCCTCATGATGGTCGCCTTCGGCGTGATGGCGCTCGTCGCCGGGCTGTCGAGCGGGTCCAACCTCGCGGTCAACCTGCAGTTCCGCTTCATCCACACCATCACGCTGTCCTCGGTCCTGCCCTACCTCGTCCTCACCTTCGTGGCCGCGTGCGCCGCCTTCGGCGTCCACTACAAGTCCGTCGGGTCGTGGGTCAGCAAGCCCTCGGCCGGGATGGGCCCGGACATCACCGAGCTCGACATGGGCGCGCACGAGCGCGACCAATAGTCGCCCTCCGCTTGCCCCTCCCCGCGCGGCGGTCCACCCTGTCGGGGTGCGACCGCCGCGGCGCGCTTGGGTCCTGGCTTGCGTCCTCGGGTGCAACGACGCTCCGGCGCCGGTCGCGCCCGAGGGGCCGGCGGACGCGTGCCCGCTGGAGGAGCCGGTCCGGCTCGCCGCCCCCGAGCCCGGCTGGCAGCGCGACCCGCAGCTCCTGAACTACTCCTTCTCGCGGGTCGGCGAGCGCTGGCTCTACTCGTTCGACCCGATCAGCGGCGCCGATGTCCGCTACTGGCTGGTCGACCGCTGCGGCGGCGAGCCCGAGCTCCTCGCGGAGCTGCCGACCACGCTCTTTGGGCTCGACGTCGTCGAGCTCGAGGCGGGCCTGACGATCTACGCCCGCGACCTCGCGGGCGGCCGCCATCTCGTCGACCGTGTCGCGCGAGGGGGCCGCGACGGGCCGCTCGCCGTCCCCGGGCTGCCGGTGACGGCGTACCACCTCACCGCGGTCGGAGGCCGCGCGCTCTTCCTGAGCCGAGACGACCCGGCGAGCGAGCTCTCGGGCGCGGCGGCGATCGGCGCGGGCACCCAGTCGGTCTACTCGCACGACGGAGACCCCGAGCACGCGGTCCTCACCCTGGGCCTGAAGGTGGTCCGCGCCGCCGCGCGGGGCGACCGCGAGCTCCTCCTCGACGAGCTCGGCGTCCTCCGCGAGGTCGACGTGCGCACCGGCGCGTCGACGGAGCTCCTCACGGGGGTGCGCTCGTTCTCCCTCTCCCCGGACGACCGCACCCTGGTGTGGCAGGCGATCGGCGACGACGTCGCGGAGCAGATCTACCTGCGCGACCTCGAGGGCGGCGGCGAGCTCCCGCTCACCGTCAACGACTTCGCCGCGACCTCGTGGGGGCGCGACCCGGAGAGCCCACGCGCGGGCTGGTGGCAGTGGACCGACGACGCCGGCGTGGCGCTGCAGATCGGACCGGGAGAGCTGCTCGTGGGCGCCTTCGACAGCGCGACCGGGGAGCTGCTCGAGGTGCCCGAGCACACTGACTTCGGGCCCTCGTGGGAGCGCGACTTCGGCCTCGTCCTTGAGGCGGGCGGCGAGCGCGAGGAGCTGGTCTGGGACCCCCGCAGCGGCGCGACGCGGACGTGGTACCGCGGGCCCGCGGGCGTCGATCCGATCCCGCGACGCATCGACGAGGTCACCCTCGAGTACTTCCTCCCGGAGGTCGTCGACCCGATGAACGGGAGCCTGTGGCGCGTCGACCTCGAGACCGGCGAGGCGCGGGCCCTGGTGCCGCGCGTCAACCGCAACTACGTCCGCGTGGACGCGGCCCGCTACCTCGTTCGTCGCCACGACCTCGCGCTCGTCGACGCGGAGAGCCAGATCTACCGGACGGTCGCGGCGTCGGTCGACGACTGGGAGTACGTCTCCGACCAGGGGGTGATCTGGCTCGACAGCGAGGGCGCCAAGCCTGGCTTGTGGGCGGCGCCGATCCCCTGAGGCGGATCTCGCGAGGCGCGAGCCTGCACCTCGCGCTCGTGCGGTGGCCTGAGGGCCCGCGGCCACGGCCCGGGGGGCGCTCGCGGGCGCGGGCGAGGGGGACAGGTCGCTCGGGACAGATCGGACGGGGGGCGTCCGCGCCCGCCCGCCGCCCCGCGAGTGCGGCTAAGATCCGCCGACCATGAACGCCCCCGTCCTGGCCTCGCGGATCGACTCGGTCACGGTGTATCGCCAAGGCGCGCTGGTCTGCCGCACGGCGCTCCTGCTCGCCGCCCAGCCGGTCCCGGCGCAGGTCAAGCTGCTCGGCCTGCCGCTGAGCCTCGACGACGGCAGCGTGCGCGTCCGGGTCGAGGGTGACGCGGGGGAGCTGCCGGTCGCCACCGACATCCGCGTCGCGCTCGACCTCGCCAGCGCCGACGAGAACCTCCCGCCCCCGGACGACGCGGAGCTCAAGGCGGCGCGTCGCCAGGTCCGCGTGCTCGCCGACCGGCGGGCGCACCTCGAGGCGCAGCGGCAGCGGATCGAGCGGCTGCAGGTCTTCGAGCGGCCGGCGAACAAGCGCGGGCAGCCGCCGCTGACCTCGCCGGTGGAGGCCCGGCTGGCGCTCGTGGAGTTCCAGCACCGCACGATCGCCGGGATCGACGAGGAGCTGGACAAGGTCCGCGCGGCCGAGCGCAAGGCGGAGGAGCGCCGCGAGCACCTCGAGGCCCGGCGCAAGGCGGCCTCGCGCGCGCGTCAGGCCAAGCCCCACGAGCTGCGCAAGGCGGCGATGATCACCCTCCGGGCGCGCGACGTGCCGACCTCGCCGGTCCGGCTCGTGCTCGAGTACATGGTCCCCGGGGCCCGCTGGGCGCCGGCCTACGCGATCAGCCTGACCCGCGACATGGCCCAGGCGACCGTCTCGGTCCGCGCCGTGGTGGCGCAGGACACCGGGGAGGACTGGACCGGGGTTCGCCTGACCCTTGCGACAGCCGACGCTCAACGCTGGGTCGAGCTGCCCGAGATGCAGGCGCTGCGGATCGGCCGGCGCCAGCCGCCGGTGGCCCGCCGCGGCTGGCGCGCCCCGCCGGTCGGCGCGGGCGAGCTCTACGCCGACTACGACCGCTTCCTCGCCGGCGCCCGGCCCGGGCCGGCCCTACCGGAGCCCCCGCAGGATCTCGCGCCGGAGCCCCCGCGTCCGCCCGCGGCGTTCGAACCGCAGGCGCTCGAGGAGGACGCCCTGATCGAGCCCGAGTTCGACGGCGCGTCGGTGACCCGCTCCGGCGCGATCATGCCGCGCCAGGAGCAGCGCAAGGGGGCTCCTCCGCGGCCGTCCGCGCCGCCGCCCGCGAAGCCGGTCATCATGGCCCCCGGGGCTCCGGCGCCGCAGGGGATGGCTTTGGCACCACCGACAACTTCACGGGCATCGACGAGTACCGCGGCTCCGACTTTGCCGACCAGTTCTTCTCCGAGGGCTCCACCGACCCCTTCATCCGCTTCTCGCC
>CAZMML010000307.1:0-294 GCA_964567335.1 uncultured Nannocystis sp.
CACGCGCCGCACGACTCGTTGCGGAAGCAGCGGGTGACGTTGTGGGCGAGGGAGAGGAGGTCGCGGCCCTCGGCGACGACGACGCCGGCGCCGGAGCCGAGGCTCGAGCCGGCGCGGCGGAGGTGGTCGAAGTCGAGGGGGGTGTCGAGCGCGGCGGGGGTGACGAAGGCGGTGGAGGCGCCGCCGGGCATGATGGCCTGGACCGGGGCGCCGCCGGGGACGCCGCCGGCGAGCGCGATCAGCTCGGCGAGGGTGGTGCCGGTGGCGACCTCGTAGACGCCGGGGCGGGCGACG
>CAZMML010000307.1:304-5317 GCA_964567335.1 uncultured Nannocystis sp.
ATGAACTTGAGGCCGGCGCAGCCGCGGAGGCCCTGGGCCTTCCACCAGGCGGGGCCGCGGCGGGCGATCGCGGCGGCCATGGCGAGGGTCTCGACGTTGTTGATCAGGGTGGGCTGGCCGAAGAGGCCGGCGACCCCGGGGTAGGGCGGCTTGTTGCGGGGCTCGCCGCGGCGGTCCTCGAGGGCCTCGAGGAGGGCGGTCTCCTCGCCCATGATGTAGCCGCCGGGGGAGACGAAGATCTCGAGCTCGACGCCGAGCTCGCGGGCGAGGGGGGCGAGGGCCTGCTGCTCGCGCGCGAGGGCGAGGCGCTCGAGCTCGTACTCGTGGCGGATGTAGACGATCGCCCGGCGGGCGCCGACGACGAGGGCGCCGAGCAGCAGGCCCTCCCACACGAGGTGCGGGAGGCTGGCGAGGATCTCGCGGTCCTTGAAGGTGCCGGGCTCGCTCTCGTCGGCGTTGCAGATCGCAAACTTCTCGTCCCCGGCGGCGTCGCGGACGGTGCGCCACTTGAGGGCGGTCGGGAAGCCGGCGCCGCCCATGCCGCGCAGGCCGGCGTCCTTGAGGTCGGCGATCAGCTGCTCGGCGGCCGCGGCGCCGCCGGCGGCGAGCTGGCGGAGGGCGGCGTAGCGCTGGTCCGGGAGGTCGTAGGGGTCGACGCGGTAGCGGCGGGGCTCAGGCGCCTCGGGGTGCGCAGGGTGGGCGAGGAGGGCGAGCGCGGCGTCGACTCCGGTGACGGGGGTGTGGCCGACGAGCGCCGCGGGGGCCTGGTCGCAGCGGCCGAGGCAGGAGACCTCGGCGACCTCGACGCGCTCGCCGGTGGCGGCCTCGTGGGCGCGGGCGCGGGCGCGGAGCTGCTCCGCGCAGGCGTCGCCGCCGGCCATGTGGCAGGCGAGGTCGCGGCAGACGTCGATCCGGTGGGCCGGCGGCGGGGTGCGGCGGTAGTGCGGATAGAAGGAGGCGACGCCCTCGACGCGGTGGAGCGGGACGCCGAGCTCGTGGGCGAGGGCGACGAGGTCGTCGTGGCGGAGCCAGCCGTGCTCGGCCTGCAGGGCGTTGAGGCGGTGGATGATGCTCGGCGGCCGGTAGCGCATGGACGAGGCCGAGGGTAGCGCAGGTCGGCGGGCGGCGGGGAGGCGCTCAGCGGGCGCCCGGCAGGGCGAGGAGGGCGGCGAGCGGCTCGTCGCGGTCGGGCTTCAAGAAGGCGCAGCGGAGCTGGCCCGGGCTCTGGTCGCAGAGGGCGTCGTAGGTCGCGCGGAGCTGGGTCGCGCGCGGGAGCGGGGCGAAGGGGCGGGGGTCCTGGTCGCTCTCCCAGCAGAGGACCTCGCCGCTGAGGGCGCGGACGCAGAAGGAGTTGTAGGAGTCGTCGAGGGCGATGAGTTGGTCTGCGCGGAGGTCGAGCCGGCGGCGGGTGGGGGTGGCGCGGTCCCAGTCGAAGCACTCGACGGCGTCGGGCAGGAGCACGCATGCTTCGGGGCCGTCGTGGACGGCGACCTGGGTGGCGGCGGCAAGGCCCGGGACGCGCTGCAGGGCGTCGATCTGGTCGCGCTCCTGAATCCAGGCCCAGAGGACGCCGTCCCGATCGAGGGCGGCGAAGGCGTCGTCGATCGCGTCGGCGGCGGCGATCGACCGCGCGGCGGTGAGGCCCTCGGGGAGGCGATGCGGCCAGGCGCGAAGATCTCCGCTGCGGGTGAGGATCAAGATCTGCGCCCCCGAGAGCGCGAGATCGAGGGCGTCGTCGCCGCCCGGCAGCGGCCAGGGCTCGCGCGGCTCGCGGACGGGCATCACGCCCATGCCGCCCCAACACAGGGCCGGTCCGTTGCGGCGCAAGGCGCAGCTGACGCTGGAGGCGACCCGCACGCCGACGGCGTCGTCGATGCCGAGGACGAGGCTGGGGTGGCGCCACTCCTCGAGCTCGCCGTCGCCGCGCTCGCCGCTGCTGTCGACGCCGAGACAGGCGATCCGGCCGCTCTCGAGGCGAGCGCAGGCGTGCAAGAACCCGCCGGCTGCCTCGACGATCGGCGCGGGCAGGGCGCGCATGGGAGGGGAACCGTGCGGGACCAGGCACAAGACCCCGAGGGCCGCCGCGAAGGCGCCCGCGCGTCGGGGGCGGAGGGGCGAGAAAGAGACGGCGAAGGCGGCGGCGGGGAGGACGGAGAGGCCGAGGACCCAGAGGTAGAGGTCGAGCTCGCGGTCGGCGCCGGCGGCGAGCACGAAGAAGCCCTGGATCCCGAACAGGAGGCACGCGAGGACGATCGAGGGGGCGCCGCGCCGCCACGAGACGATCCAGGCCCACCACAGCGAGAGGTAGAGGAGGGCGGCGACGGCGGCGAAGGCCAGGACGATGTAGGCCAGCGTCTGCATCGCCTCGCCGAAGGCGCCGACGCCCTCGGCGAAGCGGTTCATGCGCGAGTCGGTGCAGGCGGCGAGCGCGAGGAGGGCGAGCGGCCAGGGCCGCGGCTTCGGGGGGTGGGGCACCGTGACGGAGCGTACCAGGCTGGTGGCTCGCGGTGGCGCGGCGAGCGGGGGCGCGTGTATCGTCGACGCCGCGATGGAGCGACCGTCCGCCGAGAGCCGCGACCGGGAGGCCCTGCAGCGGCTCGCGGATCTGCTCGCGGGGGGACGGCCGAGCCTGGCGGCGCTGCGGTCGGCGGTCGGCGGCGAGTGGCTGGTCCGCGACCTCGGCTTCGGGGCGAGCGCGGAGACGGGGGGCGAGCCGGCGGTGTCGCTGACGATCCGGGTGGACGCGATCTGTCATGAGGGTCAGGTCGCGCGGCTGACCGCGGGGGTGTACTGGTTCGCGGAGCCAGGGCCGAGCCAGCTCGTGGCGCTGCAGGAGGTGCTGGGCGATCGCCTGACGCGCCGGCCCGACGCGCCCGCGGCGTGCGTGACGACAGAGGACGAGGCGGCGCTCGCGGCGCTGCACCGGGCCAGGGAGGCGGTCCTCGGGGCGCCGCCGGCCTGCGAGGTGCCGGCGGCGCTGGCGCCGGCGCTGGCGGTGTTGACCGAGATCGGGAGCCTGATCGTGGGCGAGCGCTGCGGCTTCGCGGGACGGCCGACGCCAGGGCACGCGGCGACGATGACGCTCGTGGCGGCGCGGCGGACGGACCTCCTCGGGGCGGCGCTGCGCGGGGCGAACGCGGGCGGGCGGGTGTTCGCGGCGCGGGCGCTGCTCCGCGGCGGGAACGCGACGGCGGACGACCAGCGGGTGATCGCGCTGCTGCGCGCGATGCCGACGCCGATCACGGCCTGCACGGGCTGCACCCACTGGGGCACCACGGCGGCGAAGCTGCTGGGCGAGTCGTGGGGACGCCCACCCTGAGCCGTCGCCGAGCGACCCCGTGGATCCGGGTCGATTGTGGAGTTGGCCTCTCAAGATGGGGTGGGCTCTCGGACGCCGCGATGTTCGGCCCGGTACGGCCTCCTTCGTCGGCCGCACCTCGGTCCTCCGATCGCGGCGTCCGAGGGCCCACCCCATCCAGGCGGCCGACTCCGCAGCGACGCGCGCGCCGGTGCGGGCTTCGATGGGGTGCGTCGCGGGGAGCGAGGATCGGTCCGGCCGTGGGGCGCCCTTCGGTCGCCCCACGGTCGGTTCCACCTGGAGATCGTGCCGGCGCGCGTGGCGAGCGCGGACAGGTCGGCGGGGAGTGACGCGAGAGCGGGGCTCGCGAAGACTGTGCGTGGCGAGGTCCGGCGGCGGCGGTGCGGGGCGGAGGCGGGGGGAGCCCGTTCACCGCTCGCAGGCGCCAGCGCGCGCAGGAAGAGGTCGGGTCGTTCGTCGAGTTGAGCCGATCGCAGAGAGAGAGAGCCGAGGACGTGAAACGGGGGAGTCGGGGGGCGGGCTCCGGCGCCGCCGGGTCTCGCCGGGACGATGGCGGGGCCCCGCGTGGGCGCGCTATGCTCGCGTCGATGCCGCGCCTCTTCGTCGGGCTCGACCTGCCCGAAGTCGTCGACGACCTGCTCGAGCTGATGTCGGTGCATCTGCCCGGCGCGCGCTGGGAGGGACGCGACAAGTTCCACTTGACGCTGCGCTTCCTCGGGGAGGTCGACGGGCGGGTGCACCGGGCGGTGATCGACGCGCTGCAGGGGCTCGAGAGCCCGCCCTTCACGCTGACGCTGAAGGGGGTGGGGATGTTCCCGCCGCGCGGGCTGCCGCAGTCGGTGTGGGCGGGGGTGGCCGAGGTCGGGCCGGTGACGCAGCTGAAGCAGCGGGTCGACGGGCGCCTGCGGCGGGTCCCGGAGCTCGAGCCCGACCCACGGAAGTTCGCCCCGCACGTGACGCTCGCGCGCGTCGGCGACTGCGAGGTCGACGAGGTGATGGCCTACCTGGCGGAGCATGTGCTCTTCCGCAGCGCGACCTTCCCGGAGGGCCAGCTCGGCGGCCAGTACGTGGCAGCGCCCGTGCAGCCCGGCCTGACGGCCTGATGGCTGTTCTCCAGCGTGCGCTCGCCGAAGGGGTCGAGCTACCGGGTCGAGGCGGCGTTCCCGCTGCGCGTGCAGGGGCCGGTGTGACGCTGGCGCGGGCGGCGCTGGCGCGGGCGCTGCTCGGGGCGCTGAGCCTGGCGCTGGTCGCGGCGCTGGTGTTCGCGGTGGGCGAGCTCCTGGCGGACCCGGCGGCGCTGCGGCTCGGGCGCGGGGCGAGCCCCGAGGCGCTGGCGTCGCTGCGGGCGGCGCTGGGGCTGGAGCGGCCCTGGACCGTGAGGCTCTGGGAACATGTCCTCGGGGCCCTGTCGCTGGACCTCGGGTACAGCGACGTCCGCGGGGCGCCGGCGGGGGCGCTGGTGTGGCGGGCGCTCGGGCCGACGCTGGCGTACGCGGTCCCGGGGTGGGCGCTCGGCACCCTCGCGGCGCTGGGCGCGGGGCTCGCGGCGGCGGGGCGGGGCGCGGCGGACCGGGCGGTCGCGGTCGCCTCGACGGCGCTGATCAGCACGTCGAGCGTGATCGTCGTGGTCCTGGTCCAGCACCTGCTGGCGCACCGGCTCGGGCTCTTCCCGGTGCTCGGGTGGCCGCTCGGGG
>CAZMML010000308.1:0-5311 GCA_964567335.1 uncultured Nannocystis sp.
TGGGCCGGCGCGGCCCTCGAGCGCGACCAACACCTTGCCGCCGTGCACGCCGCCCGGGCCGCCGCCGAGGCCGCCAGCGCGGCCAAGAGCCGCTTCCTCGCGATGATGAGCCACGAGCTCCGGACGCCGATGAACGGCGTCCTGGGGATGGCCCAACTCCTCCTCGCCGAGCACGTCGACGCGGACCTACGTCGAGACTACGCGCGGACGATCCTCCGCTCCGGCCAGACCTTGATGACCCTGCTCAACGACATCCTCGACCTCTCGAAGATCGAGGCCGGCCGGGTGACGCTAAGGCCGCAGCCCGTCCATCTGCCCGAGCTCCTCTCCGAGGTCGCCGCGCTCTTCCGCGAGGTCGCGCTGAGCAAGCAGCTCAGCCTCACGACCCGCTGGACCGGCCCCCGCCGCGTCGTCCTCGCGGACCCCGCCCGCCTGCGGCAGATGCTCTCCAACTACGTCCAGAACGCGATCGCCGACTCTCATGCGGGCGTCGTCGAGCTGGCCGGCGAGCTCGTCCAGGTCTCCCCGCGCGAGGGCGGCGAGGAGGCGCTCGTCGAGCTCTCCGTGCGCGACCACGGGGCCGGGATCCCGCCGGAGCTCGCTACCCAGCTCTTTGAGCCCTTCTCGCGCGCCATGGACGCCTCGTTCCGCGCTCCGGCCGGGGCCGGGCTCGGCCTGGCGATCGTCCGCGGGCTCGCCGAGCGCATGGGCGGAGCGGCCGACCTGGACCCCTGCGCCGACGGCGGCACTCGCTTCTGGTTCCGCTTCCTGGCCCTGCGCGTCCCCGACGCCCCCCGCGTCGTCGAGGACGAGCTCGCCGCGCCCGGCCCGCACACGGCGCGCGCCACGGAGCGGCCGTGGGTCCTCGTGGTCGAGGACAACCCGGTCAACACGCGCGTCTCCTGCGCCATGCTCGCGCAGCTCGGGTACGCCAGTGACACCGCCGAGGACGGCCAGGTCGCCCTCGAGCGCCTCGCGCGGGGCGGCGCGCCCCCCGTCATGGTGCTGATGGACTGCCAGATGCCGGTGATGGACGGCCTCGAGGCGACCCGCGAGATCCGTCGCCGGGAGCGCGACGAGAGGCGCCCGCGCCTCCCGATCATCGCCCTCACCGCCAGCGCCTTCGCCTCCGATCGCGAGCGCTGCGCCGCCGCCGGGATGGACGGCTTCCTCTCCAAGCCGCTGCTCCTCGCCGACCTCCGCGCCGCGATCGCGCGCTGGGCCGCCGCCGGCTGAGGCCCGCCGCCCGCTCGCCGATCCACGAAGCCGCGGCGCCGGGCGCGGGGTCCAAGGCGCTGCATGAGCCCCGCCCTCGTCCTCGCCGCCTGCCTCGTCGCGCTCGCGCCAGAGCCCCCGCGACCCCAAGCGACGCGCCCCGCGGCCCGCTTCGCCGCGCTGGAGCGGGTCGTCCTCGCCGAGCTGGCGGCCACCCACACCCCTGGCGCCGCGCTCGCGATCATCCACCGCGGGCGCCTGATCTACGCCCGCGGCTTCGGCGTGGCCAGCGTCGAGACCGGCGCGCCCGTCACCCCCGCGACGCTCTTCCGCCTCGGCTCGACCACCAAGATGCTCACCGGCGCCGCGCTCGTCCAGGCCGCCGCCCAGGGCAAGCTGCGCCTCGACGCCCCGATCGGCGAGCGCGCCCGCGGCCTCACGCCTCGCCTCGCCCGCCTCACGGCGCACCAGCTCCTCAGCAACACCGCCGGCGTCGCCGACTTCCCCGCCCCGCTGACCTCGCACGACGACGACGCGCTCTCGACCATGATCCACGGGTGGCGCGACGACGTCCTCTTCGGTGAGCCCGGACGGATCTACTCCTACGCGAGCCCCGGCTTCTGGCTCGCCGGCTACGTCCTCGAGGAGGCCGGGGGCAAGCCCTACGCCGACGTGATGGACGAGCTCGTCTTCAGGCCAGCCGGGATGACCCGCACCACCCTGCGCCCGCTCACGGCCATGACCTATCCGCTCGCGCTCGGGCACGACGCCGCGGAGCGAGGCGCCGCGGTGATCCGGCCCGCCTTCGACAACGCCGCGATGTGGCCCGCGGGCTCCGTCTTCTCGAGCGCCCAGGACCTCGCCCGCTTCGCCCTCGCGCTGCTGGACGGGGGCCGCCTCGACGCGCAGCAGGTCTTCCCCGACGCGCTGCTCTCGACGCTCGCCGGCGAATACGTGGATCTCCCGGGCGACCCCGGCGTCCACTACGGCTACGGGCTCCTCAGCTTCACGGAGCGCGGCGTCCGCACGGTCATGCACGGCGGCTTCAGCCGCGGCTACGGATCGATGCTCCGCCTCGCCCCGGCCCACGGGTTCGCCCTGATCGTCCTCACCAACCGCTCGGGCGAGACCCTCCCGAAGTCCGTCCAGAAGGCGCTCGAGCTGATCCTCCCGCTCGCGCCCGAGGCCGCCCCGGCGCCGCGCGTCGCCCTCGCCCTGGAGCCCGCGGACCTGCGCCGCGTCGTCGGCGTCTACGCCAACGGCGCCCAGACCTGGGAGATCCGCGAGCGCGATGGTCAGCTCGTCCTCCACGACGCCGACGGCGAGACCCCGCTCGTCAAGACCGGCCCCTGGCGCCTCTCCCCCGCCGCCGCGCCGGACCTCGACGTCGCCTTCCTCGCGGGCGCCGGCGGGCGGGCCGAGTACATCTTCACGGGCCTCTACGCCGGACGCCGCCGCCCCGACCCGCCCCCGCGCGCGGACCCGATTCCGAGCCCGCAACGCGCGCCGGCGCGGTGACTTCGACCCCCGCCGTCGACCCCTACGGAGGCACCTCGAGCGGCCCGGGCCGCCTCAGGCGAGCGCCGCGTAGATCATCCCGAGCGTCGACCAGTCGACCTCGTCGCTCTGCAGGAGGTCCCCCAGCCGGCGGATCTCGACGTAGGTCTGCTCGCCGTGGCCGGCCCCGCGGAGCTCGCCCTGGTGGGCGCTCAGCCACGCGAACTCCTCCTCCGTCAGGTCGAGCGCGTAGAGGTGCGCCTGGTGGGCGAGCAGCGTCGCGGCGATCTGGCGCGACCCGAGCGGCCGCAGCCGGCCGGCGTCGATACGAAGTCCTGTCTCTTCGGACACCTCCTCCGCGGCCGTCTGCAGCGGCGGCGTCGACTCCTCGAAGCTCGACCCCGAGGGCAGCTCGAGCACCCGCCCCGCGTGGTTGCGGACCGCGCTGCGGAACTCGCGGACCAGCACGACCTCGCTGCCGGGCGGGTCCGGGCGGCGGCGGAGCATCACCACCGCGGCGACGTCCGGCCGCCCGAGCACGACCTCGTTGGTCTTGTTGCGGCCCTCGGCCGTGACGTGCACGTCGGCCCGCAGCGCCCACAGGAAGAGCCAGCGCCGCCCGGGCCCGCCGCGGCACACCCACTCGACGCGGGCGCCGTCGAGGCGGTTCCCCGCCGCCAGCAGCGCCGCGTACCACGCCTGGAAGCTCGCGGTCCGCCACACCGGCAGCGGCACGTGGCGCTCGCCCCCCGCGCGCGCCGCCCCCGCCCCGATCTGCGCCAGCGCCAGGTCGATCGCGCCGGCGAGGTCCCCCGCGCTCGGCACGTGCAGCTTCTCGGCGTAGTAGCGCTGGTAGCGGACCTTCTCCGCCTCCGGCGGCGCCCCGAACACGACCTTGCCCGAGCTCTTGAAGGTCCCCCACTCGTCGTTGGTCGTCAGCCCCGGCATCCGCGGCAGCGCGCGCGGCACCCAGAAGAGCGCGACGTCGGCGAGGTGCAGGTGCTCCTCCTCCCACTCGATCTGCCCCTCGTAGTCGCGCAGCCACGCCCCGTCGCGCGGCTCGGGCACGAACACGACCCCCTCGTAGCCCCGCGCCGCCAGGATCCGCAGCGCCTCCGGCCGCCAGCTCGGCGTCTCCGCGTCCCGCGGCGTCGGGCCGGCGAGGAAGATCGACGAGGTCCAGCGCTCCGGCGCGCGCTCGTGGGCGTACACGATCTGCATCGGCCCGGACTCTACCCCAGCGCAGAGCGCCTCGCGGGCCCCTCCTGCCCGCGCGCGGCGCTCTCTGCGGCCCGTCGCGGGCCCGCGGCACGAGGTCCGCGCTTGGCACTACACTCCCCCCATGTTCGAGGAGCGCGACGCGAGGGCCCCGGCGTGGGCGTGGCTGCGAGGCTTCGGCTGGTTCCTGCTCGCCTGGCCGCTCCTCTCGCTGCTCGCGCTCGACAAGTTCGACTTCTCTCATTGGGAGCCGATCGCGCTGGCCGTCTTCGGCCCGCCCGCGATCGGCCTGGTCCTGCTCGGCCTCGAGGCAGGGCTCACCCGGCTCGCCGGGCGCCGCTCCGCCGCCGCGCAGGCGCTGCCGAGCACCCTGCGCGACTTCTCGAACCTGGGCGTCAGCCTCGCCATCTTGCAGGTGATCGACCTCGCGCTGGTGACCTTCGCCGACGACGATCGCCTCCTTCGCGGCGGCGACCCAGCGGGCGCGCGCCTCGCCGCCTCCATGCTCGCGCTCAGCTGCGGCGCCGCCCTCGCGCTGCGCGGCGCGGCCCGCCTCGTCCACGGCCCGGCGCGGCGAGAGCTCGACCTCGGCGCGGGCTGGGATCGCGCCCCCTCCGGCCTCCGCTTCCTCGGCTACGTCACCTTGATCCCGACGCTCCTCGTCTGCACCGTGATGATCGACTACACGCTGCACCACCGGCCCGACTTCGGCCTCACCGCCTGGCTCGCCCTGCCGGCGCTGCTCTGGCTCGGGCTGCGCTCGGCGACCGCCCGCGCCCCGCGCTGGTGGGCCTCGACCCCGTGGGAGGCGTGGCTGCGCCGGACCTCGCTCTCGCTCCCGTGGTGGATCGTCGCCCTGGCCTTCGCGCTCGGCTTCGCCGCCCTCTGCTTCCTGCTCCCCTTCGGCGTCATCGACGACGACATCAACCTCCGCACCCGGATCATCGGCGGCATCGTCATGATCCCGCTCGGCCTCGTGGTCCTCGCCGGCGTCTGGGCCGCGTGCGCCCAGATCCCCAACCTCCTGCGCGCGTGGCGGACCGCGTGGCGGCTCGCGCGAGGCTCCGACGTGGTGCGCGAGTGGCGAGTCGGCCCGACCGGACAGGTGGTCCTCGAACTGCGCGACGGCGGCGCCACCCTCCTCGAGTTCGGCCCCGACGCCCCCGCGCTGGCCGCCTGGCTCGAGGCCCGCGGCGTCCCCCAGTCCACGAAGTCTCCCTCCGGGTAGCTGCGGCCGTCCAGGACGGAGGCCCGCCCCCCGTCGTCCCGTGGATCTGCAGGTCGGTCGGGAGCTCCATCGGGCCGCGCCGAGATCGAGTAGGCTCGCACCGTGTCCGCGCGTCCTTCGCGCCTCTCGCGCCTCCTCGCCTCACTCCTCGCC
>CAZMML010000309.1:0-2902 GCA_964567335.1 uncultured Nannocystis sp.
ATCCCTGAGGTGCTGCCTGGACCGGCCGCAGGAGTTCCCGGGGTCTGCGCGGGATACGGCGACATCATCGGCGGCGTCATCGACATGACCTGCCCGTCGACGATGGCGCGCACGTCCTGAGTCCAGGTGGCCATGTTCGGGTAGCGGTCCTCGCGGCGGTACGAGAGCCCGCGACGGAGCGCCCGCACCAGCCACCCCGGGATCCCCTGCCCCTCGCGCGGCACCGTGCGCCGCGGGTCGGGGAGCTCCTCGAAGAGCGCCTCCCACAGCGCGACGCAGAACGAGTACTGGTCGCTGCGCGCGTCGACCGTCGCCCCCGTCTCGTAGAGCTCCGGCGCCATGTAGCGGGGCGTCCCGCAGCGGCGCGAGAGCACGAACTCGGCCGGCTCGCCCTCGACGGTGGGCGCCAGGTCCGAGCTGGTGTCCCGCCGACGCGCGAGCCCGAAGTCGATCAGGTGGACCCGCCCCTCGCCGTCCACGAGCGTGTTGCTCGGCTTGAAGTCCCGGTGGATCAGACCCTGGCGGTGCGCCGCGGCCAGCCCCCGCCCCGCCTGGATGTACATCGGCAGCAGCTCGCGCCACCCGCGGCCGTGCTCCTCCTGCCAGCGCTTCAGGGTGATCCCCTCGACCAGCTCCATGGCGATAAAGAGGAAGCCGTCGGCCTCGCCGATCTCGTAGATCTGGACCACGTTCGGGTGGACCACCCCGGCCAGGCTCTGGGCCTCGCGGATGATCCGCCCGCGGACGTCCGCGTCCGTCACCCGCGTCGGCAGCTTGAGCGCGACCCGCCGCGCGAGCTTGTGGCTCCACGCCGCGAAGACCACCCCCATCCCGCCCTCGCCGAGCCGACGCTGCAGCGTGAAGTCGCCGATCCGTCGCCCCTCGATCGGCAGCACGGGATCGATCGGCCGTGGGCCGGAACCAACCGCGTCGATCGTCCGCGCCGATCCGTCGCCGACGCTCGTGACGTCCGCGCACATCGTGTCCGCGTCGCCGTCGACCAGGAGAGGCATGCTCATGAGCGACTCTCACCCTCCCCGCGGATCAACCCGGCGTCCCGAGGCGCGCCGGCGGCGGGCGCAGGTTGTGCGTCCCGAGCGCCGCCACCGACCCATGCGCGGTCAGCCCCATGAAGATCCGCACGCTCCGCTCGACCCGGCCCACGCGCGCACCCACCAGGAGCGAGAGCCCGCGCCCGCACCCCCCGAACACCAGGCGCTGGCTCAGCCGACCCATGCCGCACACTGAACGCTCGCGCCCCTCCAGATCGCGCAAATAGCGCCCTCGAAGGTCGCTGAGCACCAGGTCCGCCCGACGCGCCCCGAACTCAGGCCGCACGACGAGCTGGACGTAATCCCACGCCTTCCACGCCTCAAAGGGGACATCCAGCCAGCCCTCGCGCAGCGGGAACGCGTCGCACGACACCACCAACCCGCCGCCCGGGGTGTCGTAGCGGAGCTCGATCAGGCGGCCCTGCGGCGGCGCCCCGGCCGCGAGGCTGACAGAGGGTTTGATCGTCGAGGGGACCACGGCATCCTCCAGCGGCCGCCCGCGCCGGCCGGCCCAGGATGGAGTGCTCGCCCGGCGCCCCCGCGATCACCGCGCGCGTCCCCGCGCTACGTGTGCTCGCGCGTCGACGAGAAGCGGAGCTCGGGGAAGCGCTCCTCGACCTTCGCCAGGTTCCACTTGTTCGGCGCCAGGTAGGCCAGGTCGCCGTGGCTGTCGTACGCCAGGTTGCCCTGGTTCTTGGTCTGGAAGCCCTCGAGCAGCTTCTGCACCTCGATCTTGGACTTCGTCGTCGGCCTGGGCGTGATCCAGCGCGCCGTCGTGTACTCGATGCCCTCGTAGTCGGCGTCGACGTCGTACTCGCTCTTGAGGCGGTGCTTCATCACCTCGAGCTGGAGCTGTCCGACCGCGCCGACGATGAACTGGCTCCCGACCATCGGCTTGAAGACCTGGATCGCGCCCTCCTCGGCGAGCTGCTGCAGGCCCTTGGCCAGCGCCTTCGCCTTGAGCGGGCTCTTCAGCAGCACCCGCCGGAACAGCTCCGGCGCGAAGCTCGGGATCCCGGTGAAGCGCAGCTTCTCGCCGGACGTGAAGGTGTCGCCGATCTTGATCGTGCCGTGGTTCGGCAGGCCGATGATGTCGCCGGCGTAGGCCGCCTCGACGATCTCGCGGTCGCGGGCGAGGAAGGTCGTCGCGTTGCCGAGCCCGACCTCGCGCCCGAGGCGGCAGTGGTAGGCCCGCATCCCCCGCTCGAAGCGGCCCGAGCAGACCCGCAGGAAGGCGATGCGGTCGCGGTGGTTCGGGTCCATGTTCGCCTGGATCTTGAACACGAAGCCGGTGAACTCCGGCTCGGTCGGCATCACCTGGCGCGTCGGCACCGCCTCCCCGGGCGCGGGCGCGTGGAGCGCCGCGTCGCCGGTCACCGCCTCGCGCCCGAGCGGACCCGGCGCCAGCCGGATGTAGGCCTCGAGCAGCTCGCGCACGCCGAAGTTGTTCATCGCCGAGCCGAAGAGCAGCGGCGTCTGCTTGCCCGCGAGGAAGGCCGCGTGGTCCAGCGGCGGGCTCGCCTCCGCCAGCAGCTCCGCCGCCTGGCGGAGCTCGGCCGTCATGTCGCCGAGCTCCGCGTCGAGGCGTGGGTCCGAGAGCCCCGTCATCACGATCCCCTGCTGGATCCGGTCGTGGCCCTGCGCCTGGAACAGGTGAAGGCGCCGCCGGAGCAGGTCGTACACCCCCTTGAAGCGCTTGCCCATCCCGATCGGCCAGGTCAGCGGCACGCAGCTCATCCCCAGCTTCTTCTCGACGTCGCTCATCAGATCGAGCGGCTCCAGGCACTCGCGGTCGAGCTTGTTGATGAAGGTGACGACCGGCGTGTCGCGCAGGCGGCAGATCTCGATCA
>CAZMML010000309.1:3002-5284 GCA_964567335.1 uncultured Nannocystis sp.
AGCTTGTTGATGAAGGTGACGACCGGCGTGTCGCGCAGGCGGCAGATCTCGATCAGCTTCTCGGTGCGCGCCTCGACGCCCTTGGCGGCGTCGATCACCATCAGCGCGGCGTCGACGGCCGTGAGGACGCGGTAGGTGTCCTCGCCGAAGTCGGCGTGGCCGGGGGTGTCGAGCAGGTTGACCTGCACCGGCGGGGCGTCCGCCGGGAGCTCGGGGTGCGGGTACTCGAAGCTCATCACCGAGGTGGTGACGGAGATCCCGCGCTCGCGTTCCATCTCCATCCAGTCGGAGGTGGTCGCGCGGCCGGCCTTCTTGGCCCGCACGGCGCCGGCCAGCTGGATCGCGCCCGAGTAGAGCAGCAGCTTCTCGGTCAGCGTCGTCTTGCCCGCGTCCGGGTGACTGATGATCGCAAAGGTCCGGCGTCGGGCGACTTCCGCGGCGAGCTCGTTCACGGCAGCCGCCCCGGTACCAGACCTGACCGGGCCGTGGCTAGTGCGCGCTTGGCGCGCCAAGGCGCAAGGGCAGGCGCACCGTGAACTCCGAGCCGCTCCCGAACACGCTGCTGACCTCGATACGGCCGCCGAGCACCTCGACCAGCCGACGGCTCAGCGCCAGCCCAAGCCCGCTCCCCTGCTGGCGGCGCTCGGCCGACAGGTCGACCTGGACGAAGGGTTCGAAGAGCCGCGAGCGCTGCTCGGCGCTCATCCCGACCCCCGTGTCCCGCACCCGCAGCACCACCTGGTCGCCGTACACCGCGACCGAGAGCGTGATCTTCCCGCGGACCGTGAACTTGCAGGCGTTGCTGACGAGGTTGAGGAGGACCTGGCGGAGGCGCCGCGGGTCGGTGCGGATCCGCGGGAGGTCCCCCGGCGCCGTGACCACCAGGACGTCGTTGCTCGCGTCGGCGAGCGGCTGCGCCGTCTCCCGCACCTGCTCGACCAGCTCGACCAGGTCGACGTCCGCGACCTCGAGGTCGATCGCCCCGGCCTCGACCCGGGAGAGGTCGAGGATGTCGCCGATCAGCGCGAGGAGCAGCTCGCTCGCGCGGCGGATCCGCCCGACGTCGCCGAGGATCTCCGAGTCGCCGCGCTCCGCGAGCTGCTCCTCGACGAGCTCCGTGTAGCCGATGATCGCGTTGAGCGGCGTCCTCAGCTCGTGGCTGACGTGGCGCAAGAACTCCGTCTTGCCGCGGCTCGCCGCCTCGGCGCGGGCGAACGCCTCCTCGCTCTTCTTCGTCGCCGCCAGGAGCTGACGCTGCCGTCGCGCCCGCGCCCGCTCGTACGCCGCCGCGACCAGCGCGCACATGATCGGAACCACCACCCCGACCGACATGAAGGTCCACGACAGCACCGCGCTCTGCGCCGTCGTCGGCGGCGGGAGCGCGAGGCCCAGCACGACCACCAGCGCCGCCGCGAACCCCGCGCTCAGCACCCCGAAGCGGACGTCGACGAAGAAGGCGCCGAGCAGCGGGATCAGCGGGAACACCACGAGCGAGGGCCCCGGAAACACCCCGAAGATCGCGTGCAGCAGCGTGAAGGTCACCAGCATCGCCGCCACGAGCGTGCCGCCTGCGAGCTTGTACGAGCGGGCCCACCGCTGCACCCAGGGCAGCAGTCCGACGAACACGCACAGGACCGTGGTCACCACCGGCGCGATGTCGAAGGGGACCGTCGCCAGCCGCACCGCCACGGTCGCCAGCCCCAGGGTCGCGAGGCCGAAGCAGGAGCCGACCAGCACGCGGCTCCGGAGCTGCGACTCCGGCTCAACGGCGAGTTCCGGAGGGATCAGACGGTCCAGGTTGGCGACCAACCAACCCGGGCCCCGGTCGTCGTCCTCCTCGTTCTCCTCATCACGCACGCGAGGCGCCCAGCATGTCACGAGTCCCCGCGCGCTTGCGCGCCACCGATCCTCGGGAGCTGACAGCGACCTACATGACGCGTCCCGCTCGCGGACGCGACGCCCTGAGGACCTGCGCGCGCCCGACTCGTATCACCCCGGCGGGCTGAGCTCGCGCCGGAGCGCCGCGATCGTCATCCGGACGAGCGCCTCGAGGTCCCCGCTCGAGACCTCGATCGCCCCGTCGGCGCGGGTCGCCTTGCCCTCGATCTCCTCGAGCACCCGCGCAAGCGCCACGGCGCCCATCTGCGCCGAGGACCCCCGCAGACGGTGGGCGCAGTGGCGGATCGCCGGACGATCCCCGGACGCGAGCGCCTCGCCCAGCGCCGCGATCTGGCCGGGGAGGACCTCGATGAACGCGGGGTACAGGTGTTCGATCAGCCGGA
>CAZMML010000310.1:0-5279 GCA_964567335.1 uncultured Nannocystis sp.
GCGCCAGCCCTCGATGGCGAAGCTGGTGTAGGGGTCGACGACGTAGCCGCGCTTGCTGAAGTCGGCCTCGCCGCCGTCGATGACGTCGAGCCCATCGACGGAGGCGACGACCTCGAAGCGCTGGGCGCTGTGGTTCTCGACGGCGATCGTGTAGCGCGCGCCGGGGTCGCCGATCGCGTAGACGTCGGCGCCGACCTGGGCGGCGGGCAGCGGGGCGCCGTACTCGTCGCGCACGGTGAAGCTGACGGCGCCGGTCTGGCGCGAGGCCGACTGCACGTAGGGCGAGCCGGTCTTGACCTGAGAGATCTGGCGGACGCCCTCGGCGTCGTTGTAGCGCATGCTCAGCAGGATGTCGGGGTTGTACTGATCGGCGCGCTGGAAGTGGACGCCGCGGACGGTGCTCGCGCGCTGCTCGCCGTAGGCGGTGCCGAGGCCGGGCTTGTCCTGGCGCTCGGCGAGCCCGCCGCTGACGGTCGCCTCACCTTCGTCCTGGCGGATCGGCGCGACGGAGACGGCGTCGGCGGCGGCGGGCGAGACGGACTTGGCGGCGCCGTAGCCGTAGCCGGGGGCGGCGGAGTTCGCTGCGGCGCCGTAGCTGCCGGCGGAGGCGGTGGCGCCGAGGGTCTCGGGGGCGCCGAGCTGCGGGGCGCTGCCAGACTTGGCGCAGGCGGCGAGGGAGCAGAGGGTGAGCGAGGCGACGAGGGTAAGGCGGTTCATGGCTGCGTCCTGTTGCGAGGGCCAGAACGCCTGCAGGTCCCGAGGCTTACACGGGCGCTCGCGCGCCGAGGCGAGAAGGTCGCGGCGCCGCGTCGGAGGCCCGCGGCGTCCGCTTGTCGAGCGGCGGGCCGCCGTGCGACGCTCGCTGAGTGAGGTCGCGCTCAGGGCTCCCGGTGCAGGTCGCGTTCGCCGCGATCGCGCTCTTCTTCGTCGCGCTGGCGCTGGACTGGCCGCTCGTGCGGCTGATCGTCAAGCCGCTCCCGATGCTCTGCGCGGTCGCCTGGCTCGCGCCGCTGACGAGCCGCGACGCGCGGATGGTGGCGGTGGGGCTCGCGCTCTCGATGGGCGGCGACGTGTGCCTGGAGGCGTCGCCGGGGCTCTTCGTGCCGGGGCTGGTGGCGTTCTTGCTGGCGCACGTGGCCTACGTGGCGGCGTACGTCGGCCGGACGCGGGCGCTGCACCTGCTGCGCCTGGCGCCGGTCGCCCTGTACTGCGGGCTGGTGTTCTGGTGGTTGGAGCCGCACCTCGGGGCGATGCGGGGGCCGGTGATCGCGTACGTGGCGGTGATCTGCGTGATGATGTGGCGGGCGCTGGCGCAGATCGGGGAGCGGCCCCGGACGCCCGAGCTGGCGTGGTACGCGGCGATCGGGGCGATCCTCTTCGGGCTCAGCGACACCCTGGTGGCCTACAACCGCTTCATCGCGACGTCGATGGCGGTGAAGGTCGTGCTGATGATCCAGTACTGGGCGGCGCAGGCGCTGATCACCGCGTCGGTCGAGCGCGAGGAGCGGTGACGCGGGCGCTCCGGGTCGCGCTGGTCGCGTGCGCGTGCGAGGCGCCGCGGGTCGCGGAGCCGCTGGAGGCGACGCCGTCGACGACACCGGCGGCCCGGGTCCTCGCGGCGGGGCCGGTCGAGGCCCGCGCGCCGGCCCAGCCGGGCGCGGAGGAGGCGAGCGCGGTGCGGTCGGCGTTGCCCGAGCGGCTGCCGACGGGGTTGCGCTGGGTGGCGATCGGCGGCGGGGCGACGCCGGAGTTCAACCAGGTGTCGATCGAGCAGGACCTGGGGCTGGCGCGGGAGGTCTTCGGGCCAGGTGGTGCGTTGCTCTTCGCGGGCGGTGCGGGGAGCTCCGTGCAGGTCGAGGACCCAGCGCGGCGCGGCGACGCGGTGATGACGACGCTGGCGGACCTCTTCGCGCCGCGCGGGGGGCGAGGCGCGAGCTACCGGCCGACGACGCTGGCGCCGCTGGCGGCGGCGACTGCAGCGAACGCGGCGGCGCTGCTGCGGGGGGCGCTGGCGGAGGACGGGCCGCCGCTGCTGGTGTACCTCGCGGGGCACGGAGAGCCGGGCGGAGCGCTGAGCCTGTGGGGGCAGGAGCCGCTGACCGCGGCGGCGCTGGGAGAGGTGGTGGCGGCGGGGCAGCGGCGCGCGGTGGTGGTGGCGACGAGCTGCTACTCGGGCGGGCTGGCGGAGCTCGCGCTCCGCGGGGCAGACGCGCGAGGGGGGCTCGAGGTGCGGGGGTGCGGGCTCTTCGCGGCGACCGCGGAGCGAGAGGCGTCGGGCTGCGATCCGAACCCGGACCGGGCGGCGCAGGAGAGCTTCGCGCTGCACTTCCTCCACGCGCTGCGCGGCGAAGATCGCCACGGGGCAGCGCTCGCGGGGCTCGACCTCGACGGCGACGGGGCGGTGTCGCTGCTCGAGGCGCACGCGCGGGCGCGGGTGGCGGGCGGGGGGATCGATGTGCCGACGACGAGCTCAGAGCGGTGGCTGCGGGAGCACGCGCCGCGCCGAGGGCGAGCGGCCGAGGTGGCGCTGCCGGAGGAGGAGGCGGTGCTCGTGGCGTTGACCCGCGAGCTCGGGTACGAGGGGCGCGAGGGGGCGATCGAGGGGGACTTCGAGCGGGTGGTCGCGGAGCTCGAGGCGGCGTACGAGCGGCTCAGCGAGGCGAGCGCGGGCGAGGACGCGGCGTACCGCGCGGCCGCGGCGGAGCTGCTGGCGCACTTCCCGGTGATCGATGATCCCTGGCACCCGGACTTCGCGGCGACGGTCGCGGGTCGGCGCGGGGAGATCGAGGCGGCGCTGGCGGGGGGGCCGATGGCGGCGTACCAAGCGGCGCAAGAGGCGGTCGGCGCGGCGCAGGACGAGGTGTCGGGGCTGCTGGTCCGCAGCGCGCGGCTCGAGCGGCTGGTGCGAGCGCGCGAGACCCGGGCGCTGGCGGGGCGCCTGAAGGCGCGCGGCGGTCCGGCGTGGCGGGCCTACGAGGAGCTCCTCGCCTGCGAGCGCGCGACGCTCACAGCGGCTCCGGATCGCCGACCGTGATCGTGCGGTGGATCTCCTCGGTGAGGAAGCCGAGCGCCATCGGGCGGCGGACGCCGGGCAAGAGGACGACGTCGTAGAGCTCCTCGACGGCGCCGTCGAGGCGGAGCCAGTGGACGACGTCGCCGCTGCGGAGGTCGACGACGAGGAGGCCGCAGCGTGCTTCGGCGCCGCGCTCGGCGAGCTGCTCGCCGAGCTCGAGGTCGGCGTAGGTGCGGCTGCGGCGAGGCTTGGAGAGGCCGACGATCGCGTAGTGCCCGGCGAAGCAGAGGCCGCGGGCGTAGCCGGGGCAGAAGCAGACGCGCTCGAAGGACTCCTCCTCGACGTAGCCGAGGTGGCCGGTGCCGGCCTCGAGCAGCCAGAGGCGGCCCTCGTGGACGCGCGGCGAGTGGGGCATGGAGAGGTTGTCGGCGACGACCTCGCCGCTGCGGACGTCGAGCACGAGGCCGCCGTCGCGCCGCCGATCGCGCCAGCCGTCGGCGACGTCGGAGTCGGCGACGGCGGTGACGTAGGCGGGGGCGCCGTCCTCGAGGGCGAGGCCGTTGAGGTGGCAGCGGTCCTCGGCGGCGAGGCGAGAGATGAAGGGGGGGCGCCACAGGGGGGCGAAGCTGGCGCGAGGGGCGAGGGTGGCGAGGCAGCTGAAGAGGGTGTTGACGAAGACGAGGCGGCCGCGGCGGTCGACGGCGAGGTCGTGGACGTCGACGTCGCCGGTGGTGTAGGCGACGCGCGGGACGTAGAGGCGATCGTAGCCCTCGTGGCGCTGTCCTGCCGGCAGGGCGTTGTCGAGGCGCCAGATCTGGAAGAGGGTGGCGAGCCAGAGCGAGTCGCCGTCGGCGCAGAGGCCCATGCAGCGGGGGAAGGTGCGCTCGAAGAGGGAGAGCCGGCCCTCGGCGGTCGCGCCGAGGAAGAAGAGCTTGCCGGCCTGGTAGGTGGTGAAGGCGAGGCTCGCGCCGAGCTCGGCGATGAAGGAGGAGAACCCTCGCGAGGAGAGGACCTCGAGGCGCGGGGCGTCGTTCATGACGTCGGCGATTCTACAGCGAGACGTCGGCGGTGAGGGTGTCGGCGACGCGGAGGGTGACGACGGGGTGCTGGTAGAGGTGGAAGCCGTCGACGACGCCGCCGTCGACGAAGCCGGCGCCCTTGAGGTCGGCCTTGACCATGCCGCTGGCGCCGGTGACGGAGATCGTGCGGTGCTCCCGGGCGAGCGCGCGGAGGTCGCGCCAGGCGAGGATCAGCGCGCAATTCGAGCCGGCGAGGGCGATCGTCTCGACGCGGACGATGTCGAGGTCGGAGCGCTGGGTGAGATCGAGGGTGAGGCCGTCGCCGGTGAGGCGCAGGGTGTCGGCGCCGGCGCCGCCGTCGACGCGCAGGAAGGCGAGGTCGCTGGCGTTGAGGTCGTCGTCGCCGGCGCCCGCGTAGGCGACGTCGGCGCCCTTGAGGGTGAAGAGGTCGGCGCCGCGGCCGCCGACGAGGGGCTCGCCGGCGTCGCTGCCCTTGATGTTGTCGGGGCCGGCGGTGAAGGGCTCGGCGAGGACGTTGGTGTAGTCGCCGCCGAAGACGACGTAGGTGCGGCCGGCGTCGTCGCCCTTGCCGTCGTTGCCGCGCGCCCCCGTGATCGGGTCGGAGTGGCCGTCGCCGTTGACGTCGGCGCTGGCGACGGAGAACCCGCTGTAGTCGTCGCTGGCCTCGCCGTCGAGGCAGAAGCCGCCGTCCCCGGCGGCGACCGAGCCGAGGTCGAGGCTCAGGGCGGCGGGGTCGCCGAAGACGACGTAGGTGCGGCCGGAGTCGCCGCCGTGCGGGTTGGCGCCGGGGGCGCCGACCAGGACGTCATCGTACCCGTCGGCGTCGACGTCGCCGGCGCGGGCGCCGGCGGTGCCGGCGTAGTCGCGGCCTTGCATGCCGTTGAGGGTGAAGCCGGATGCGCCGCTGGCGAGCGCGGTGAGGGAGCCGGTCTTGAGGCCGGGGCCGCCGAAGACGACGTAGGCCTTGCCGGAGTCCTCGGCGCCGGTGTCGGCGAGGGGGGCGCCGATGATGATGTCGCCCAGGCCGTCGCCGTCGACGTCACCGGCGCCCGAGACGGCGAAGGCGGCGCGGTCGTAGGCGGCCTGGCCGTCGGCGGCGAAGCCGCCCTGACCGGCAGCGACGTCGGTGAGGAGGACGGGCGCGAGGTCGGGTTTGCCGTAGACGACGTAGGCGCGGCCGGCGCCGTCGCCGGCGGTGTCGTGGCCGTAGGCGCCGACGATGAGGT
>CAZMML010000311.1:0-5272 GCA_964567335.1 uncultured Nannocystis sp.
CTTCCCCGGCCTGCTCTCGCACAGCATCTGCGCCGTCGTCCCCGAGGGCGCCGACCAGCGCGGCGACCGGTGGTTCGAGAACCCGGTCGGCACCGGCCCCTTCCGCGTCGTCGCCTTCGACCCCGGGCGCCGCCTCGAGCTCGAGCGTCACGGCGGCTACTGGCGCCCCGGCTACCCGCGCTGCCGTGAGCTGGTGTTCCACTTCGGCGTCCCAGCCCCCGAGATCCGCGCGGGCTTCGAGGCGGGCCGCTTCACGATCGCCGGCGAGCTCTTGCCCGAGGACGTCGAGGCGCTCCGCCGCGACCCTCGCCACGTCTCCGGCTACCGCGAGACGCCGGCCTTCGCCACCTACTTCCTCGTCCTCAACACCCACCGGGGACCGCTCGCCGACCCCGGCCTGCGGCGCCTGATCGCCCAGGCGATCGACCGCGTCCGCCTCGCGCGCCAGGCGATCGGTCGCCTCGCCAAGCCGGCCTACGGCCTCATCCCGCCCGGCCTCCTCGGCCACAAGTCCGAGCTCCTCACGCCCGCGCGCGTCGCCGACACCCCGCCGACGACGCTCTACGACGTGACCCTGAGCGCGCTCGTCAACCTCGCCTTCCTCGGCGAGCACAAGGCCTACCTCCGGCGCCTCACCGAGGCCCTGGCCGCCGTCGGCGTGCGCCTGCAGATCCTCGAGAACTCGCGCGACGTCTCCGAGGCGGGCTCGCAGATCGACTTCGACCTCGCCCTCACTCGCTGGTACGCCGACTATCCCGACCCGCACTCCTTCGCCGGCCTGCTGCACTCCCGTGAGGGCCGCTTCGGCGGCCTCTGCGGCTCGGAGCGCTGCGACCGCCTGCTCGAGAAGTCCCAGGCCACCGTCGATCCCCAGGTCCGCCACGCGCTCTACCGTCAGATCGAGGACCACATCGAGCAGGAGGCCAGCGTGATCCCGCTCTTTTACCCCCAGACCTACCGCTTCGGCCGCCCCGAGCTCGTCGGCCTCGAGGTCTCCCACGGCGGCCCGATGGTCGCCTACGACGAGCTCTCGCTGCGCGACGAGGGCTGAGGCCCGCGCCCGGGGGGCGCGGCGCTCACTTCGGGGGCGCGTCCGGGGGGCCTTCGCCAGCCAGGCGCACGATCTGCCCGAGGAGGAAGCGCTCGCTGAAGCCGACCGCGACCCCGAAGACCAGCAGCCCGGGGCCCCACCAGGTGACGCCCTCGACGCTCAGCAGCTTGGTCTGGAGCAGCAGGCCGGCGACTAGGGCCGCGACGGCGCCGATCGCCGGCCGCAGCTTGAAGGTGAAGAGCGCGAGGCGGTGATCGATCGACGACATGTCGACGCGCTCCTCGCGGAGGAGCCCGCTGAGGAAGCCGCCGATCGCGCCGCAGAGGGCCAGGAGGAGGTACTTGCCCGACTCGATCAACCAGGCCTCCAGGAGGTTCGGCGCCAGCGCGCAGTGCTTCGCCTCGAGGGCGAGCGGGAGCCCGAGGATCAGGAGGGCCGCGCAGAGGCCCATCCACCAGGCGGCCCAACGTCGGCGCGTCATCACCCGGTTGGCGCGTCGCCAGGCCGACTCGCGCGCGTCGGCGGCCAGCAGCGAGAGCCGGAGCAACGCGTGGCGGAGGGGTCCGTCGACGGTGCTCTCGAGCAGCTTCTTCTCCAGCTTGAGGAGCTCGTCGAGGTCGGTCTTGTTCGCAGGGCCGTCGAGGTCGGCGCGGATGTCCCCCGCCACCCGGATGAGCTGCTCCACGCTGCCGTGCTCGCAGAGGAGGTGCCGCAGCTCGTGGAGCGCCCGCCAGATCAGGTCCGTGGCGGCCAGGTCGCGCCGCGCCAGGCCGGCCTCCGCGCGCGCGAGGATGCTCCCGAAGTCGCGCGCGAGGGCGTCTGAGAGGTGCTCCTGGATCCGCTTCATCTCGGCGATCCGCGCGTCCAGGAGGGGCTCGCGCAGCGCGGTCGGCTGTCCGAACCAGAGCGAAGTAGTCGAAGGACCGGTCATCGCCAGGTCCTCCCGCGGCCGAACGAGCGACGCTGCATGGGGACATGATGGCCGCGGACGGCGCGAGCGCGCGACGCAATCCTCTCGGGCCGGACGCCCGCGCGGCGCAACGATTTCGGCGCGGCGGCGGCCTCAGGGTCCGGTCATGCCGAGGCCGGCGAGGACCTCGAAGAAGCGCGGGTAGGTCTTGGCGACGCAGGCGGGGTCGCGGATCGTCACCCGGCCGGCGAGGCTGAAGGCCATCGCCATGCGGTGGTCCTTGTAGGTGTCGATGACCGCGCCCTCGGCGAGGCGGGCGGGGGGGGTGATGTCGAGGCCGTCCTCGTGCTCGACGACGGTCGCGCCGAGCTTGCGCAGCTCGGCGGCGCCGGCGGCGATCCGGTCGCTCTCGTGGTGGCGCAGCACCTCGACCCCGCGGATCCGGGTCGGGCCCGAGGCGTGCAGGGCGACGACCGCCGCGGTCAGGGTGGTGTCGGGCATGTCGGCCAGGTCGAGGTCGACGCCGCGCAGCGCGCCTGTCCCGCGGACCAGGGTGTCGTCCGGGCCCTGCATGGTCGCGGCGCCGAAGCGGGCGAGGACCTCGTGGAAGCGGGCGTCGCCCTGCAGGCTCGCGCCGCCGAGGCCCGGGACGCGGAGCTCGCCGCCGTAGATCGCGGGCAGGGCGAGCAGGTAGGTCGCGGCGGAGGCGTCGGGCTCGACGAGGTAGTCGCGGGCGCGCAGGAGGGCGGGGCGGACCTCGAGCACGTCCGGGGCGACCCAGCGGGCGTCGGCGCCGAAGTCGCGGAGGCAGGCGAGGGTCATGTCGACGTAGGGGCGCGCCGGGGTGCCCTGCCCCAGGACGATCCGCAGCGGCGCGGCGGCGAGGGGGGCGGCGAGCAGGAGCGCCGAGATGAACTGCGAGCTCGGCGGGCGGCTGAGGCGGAGCTCGCCGCCGCGGAGCGCGGCGCCGCGGATCTCGATCGGCAGCAGGTCGTCGGCGCCGAGGCAGCGGATCTCCGCGCCCAGCGCGCGGAGGGCCTGGAGGAGGCCCTCCATCGGGCGCTCGCGCATGCGCGCGGAGCCGTCGACGACGCAGGTGATGGGGGACGCCGCGAGGACCGCGGTGAGGAAGCGGGCGGCGGTGCCGGCGGTGGCGACGTCGAGGGGGCGCCCCGGGTCGTCCGGGGCGGCGAGCGGGCCGCCGGCGCCGGTGATCTCGACCTCGCTGGCGTCGGCGGAGGCGCGGATCTCGAGGCCGCGGCGGCGCAGCGCGGCGCGCATCACCTGGGTGTCCTCGGAGTCGAGGCAGCCGCGGAGGGTGGATGTCCCGCGGGCCAGGGCCGCGAGGAGCAGCGCGCGGTTGGTGAGGCTCTTGGAGCCGGGCGGCGTGAGGGCGGCGCGGAGCGGACCCGGGGGCGGGCGGACGTCGATGACCTTGGGGAAGTTCACGGGATCACCTCGAAGGGGACGCGGCCGACGAGCTGGTCGTCCTCGGTGACGACGTCGACGCTCCAGGGGCCGGAGAGGTCGGCGGGGAGGTTGAAGGAGCGGAGGGTGGAGCGGAGGCGGACGGTGCCGTGCGGCGGGTCGCCGCCGGGGTCGACGGGGCCGCGCTGGACCTCGAGCTCGCGGTGGCGCCACACGTGGTAGAGGTTGTCGCCGCGGCCGCCGGGGGTGACGATGTCGGTGAGCGCGTGCATCTCCTGGATCAGCGAGGGGTGGAGGGCGCTGACGTGCATGCTGAGGCGGCCGTCGGGGAGGAGCTGCGGGCCGACGGCGCCGACGGAGACGTACATCGGCACCGGCGGGATCGCGCGGCGGGCGGCGTAGGCGCCGAACACGGCCGCGGCGAGGGCGACGAGGAGGCCGCACCAGCCGAGCGGGGTGGTGAGGCGGCGCAGCGGCACGTGCATGGTGAAGAAGACCAGGGTGGCGAGCGCGGCCGCGGCGAGCAGGGTGACGAGGGTGCGGGTGTCGGGGAAGATCGCGGGGAGGACGAGGTTGAGGCAGGCGAAGAGGATGAAGAGGTAGACCAGGGAGGCGGGCGCCTTGTAGCGCATGAGCACCTGGTCGAAGACGACGTCGACGGTCGAGAGCAGCGCGAGCAGGCCGAGGAGGTAGAGGAAGAAGCGGTTGTCGGCGTCGAGCGTCGAGGCCTTCCAGTAGAAGGGCACGAGAAAGAAGAGCATGCTCTGGTAGAGGTTCTTCAGCGCCAGGGTCATGACGTAGAAGCGCAGCTTGGAGCGGGTGTCGCGGATCTTGTCCTTCTGGCCGGCGCCGGTGCCGAAGTGGCGGAAGAAGAGGACGAGGACCAGCCAGCCGGCGCACAGGAGCACGACCATCCAGCGGGCGTTGTCGTAGCCCTTGGCGGCGTACATCATGATGAAGGCGCCGAAGGCCAGGGCGTAGGCGGAGTGGAGCCACCAGAGCAGGTGGCCGTGGCGGGCGAAGAAGGCGCGGATCGCCGCGAAGCGGCGGACCAGGGCGATGTCCCGCGCGTCGAGCGGCCCCTGGCTCGGCTCGTCCGGGGCCTGCCCCTGCTGCGAGAGCTCGGCGGCGGCGGCGGCGAGCTCCGGCGGGAGGACGGCGGGGTCCGCGGGGTCCGCGGGCTCAGGCGGCGCGGCGGGGGGGTCTGTCGGCGGCGGCGTGACCATCGCGCGGGACGAGGATGCGCGCGTCAGGGCTCGATGCCAAGGGTCCCGCCGGTGGCGAGCGTGGAGCCGCCGGCGGAGCCGCCAGTGGTCCCGGTGGTGCTGGTCGAGGTCGTCGAGGTCGACGAGGTCGTCGCGTCGGAGCCGCCGGAGCCTGACGCGGAGCCGCTGGAGCTCGCGCCGGGGGCGCCGTCGGGGACGTCGGTGTCCCACTTGACGCTCTCGGCGGTGAAGTTGAAGTACATCCACACGCCCTGGCCGAGGGTCGGGTGGATGTCGAGGTCCGAGATCGCGTTGTCGGGGTCGGGCTGGCAGCCGAGGCCGCCGGCGAGGACGTTCCAGGGCACGAAGTCGTTGCCGGCGGTCGCCATCGTCTGGGCGGTGGTCATGAAGCCGCGCAGCGTGCCCTTGAGGAGGCGCTGCGGCTGCTCGTCGATCGCGTACCCGGCGGCGATCTCGACGTCGGAGAGCTCGAACTCGAGCGGGGTCATGCCCTGCTGGGCGGCGAGGCGGAGGGTCAGGGAGGGCAGGGGGGCGCTGCGCAGGCAGGGGAGGTCCGGCTGCGAGGGGCTGACGTAGGTCGGGTTGAGGGAGTTGGTCTCGACGACGTCGCAGGCGCCGGCGGGGGGCATCGAGGCGGCGGTGTAGTTGGTCGCCGAG
>CAZMML010000312.1:0-5253 GCA_964567335.1 uncultured Nannocystis sp.
CGCGTCGTCTTCCAGGAGTCGCACGCCCTCCGCCGCACGCTCTACCGCTCGGAGTCGCAGACGATCGCCCAGGAGCCCCGCCTCAAGGCCGTGCTCGGGACCACCGACATCGACCGCCCGACGATCCTCGACGTCGCCAAGGACATGAAGAAGGTCGGCGGGGTCGACCTCTTCCTGCTCCTCGACGCCGAGGGCCGCCTCGTCGTCGACGTCGCCGACCCCGAGGCCGTCGGCTTCGACCTCGCCAGCCGGCCCCTCGTCGCCGGGGCGCTGCGCTCGGGCGACGCCGACGACATGTGGACCGACGCGAGCCGCGTCTACCAGGTGCACGCGCACCGCCTCGGCTTCGGCGACACCGTGATCGGCGCGCTGGTCCTCGGCCACCTCTACGACGATCGCGTCGTCGCGGCCTTGCAGCGGCAGACCGGCAGCGGCGTGGTGCTCGCGCTCGACGGCGCCGTCGCCGCCCACGGGCTCGACGAGCCGGCCCTGGCTGACGCGCTGGCGGCCCTCGCCGCCGGGCTCGGCGCCGAGGTCGAGGAGCGCGAGCTCCTCGGCGGGCGCTACCTGCTGCAGCGGCTCGACCTGCCGGGCTACACCGGAGAGCGCGCCCTCGTCGGGGTGCTCGTCGAGTCGCTCGACGCGGCGCTGGCCACGAGTCGGACCCTGACCGCGTGGCTCTACGCGCTCGCCGGCCTGGCGCTGCTGCTCGCGGCGCTCTCGGCGTGGGCGCTGTCCCGCCGGCTCTCGCGGCCGATCGATCGGCTCGTCGACCTCGCGCGCACCTTCGCCACCGGCCGGCTCGAGGCGCGCGCCGCGGTCGAGGGCCCCGTCGAGGCGCGGGCCCTCGCGTCGGCGATGAACGACATGGCGGGCGAGCTCGCCCGCTCGCGCGTGCTCCTCGCGGCCCAGCAGCGGCTCGAGCGCGAGCTCGAGATCGCGGCCCGGATCCAGACCTCGATCCTGCCGCGGGACGTCCACGTCCCCGGCCTCGAGATCGCCGCCGCGATGCGCCCTGCGAGCGAGGTCGGCGGCGACTACTACGACGTCCTCCCCCAGCCGAGCGGCGACTGTTGGCTCGGGATCGGCGACGTCGCCGGCCACGGCCTGACCGCCGGCCTGGTCATGCTCATGGTCCAGAGCCTGATCGCGGTGCTCGTCCAGGAGCACCCGGACGGCCGCCCCTCGAAGCTCCTCCCCTCGATCAACGCGATGCTCTACAAGAACATCCGCGACCGCCTGCGGCAGGACGAGCACGTCACCCTGACCCTCCTGCGCGTCCTGCCCGACGGCCAGCTCTTCTTCGCCGGCGCCCACGAGGACATCGTCGTGTGCCGCGCCGAAGGCGGGCCCTGCGAGCGCGTGCCGACCCCCGGCACGTGGCTCGGCGTCGTCCCGGACGTCGCCCCGGCGCTCCGCGACTCACACCTTCAGCTCCGCCCCGGCGACCTCGTCGCGCTCTACACCGACGGCGTGACCGAGGCGCTGAGCGCCGGGCGCGAGTACTACGGCCTCGACCGCCTCTGCGCCGCCCTCGCGGCCCGGCGCGGGCGCCCGGTCGCGCAGATCTGCGACGAGGTCCTCGCCGAGGTCACCGCCTGGACCGACCGCCAACGCGACGACATCACGCTGCTGCTCCTCCGCTACCGCGGCCCCGCGGCCCCCTGAGCCCCCGCGCCGGCCGGCTCTCCCGGTGGACACGGCTTGGGGGCGGCCGCTAGCTAGCCGGCCGGGTCTCGGAGGAGCGCGGCGTCGACCTGAGCGCCGGTCAAGCTGCGCAGGAACTCGACCAGGTCGGCCTTCTCCGTCTCAGAGAGGTTGAGCGGCAGCAGCACCTCGTCCTTGACGCCGATCAGGCCCTCGGCGTGCCCGCCCTTGTCGTAGAAGTCGACGACCTCCTCGAGCGTGGCGAACTGGCCGGTGTGCATGTAGGGCGCCGTCTCGGCGACCTGACGCAGCCCCTTGGTGCGCCAGAGGCCGATCGTCGAGTCGTCGTTCTTCAGCCCGTCGAGGCGATCGTCGCTCGGGTCGTCGCTCCACCTGCCCTTGGTGTTGAACTCGTAGCCGAGGATGAAGTCGACGGTCGCGTGGCGCCCCTCCTCGGCCGGGTTGACGTTCGGGCCCTCGAACACCAGGCCGTTGTTGTGGAAGTCGTCGTCGCTGAAGTGCGGCGTGTTGTGGCACTCGACGCACGCCGCCTTGCCGACGAAGATCTTGAGGCCGCGCTTGGCCGAGGGGCTGAGCGCGCCGGTGTCTCCGGCCACGTAGCGGTCGAAGGGCGAGTCGCCGCTGACGAGCAGCTTGAGGTAGGCGTGGATCGCCTTGCCGAAGTTCACCCACGCGAGCGTCACGTGATCTTGGTCCGCGGGGGTCATCGAGTCCCACGCGGGCGAGCCGGGCCGGCCCTCCGCAGGGAAGCGGGCCGCCTCGGGGTCGGCCGGATCGAGGGCCGGATCGAGGTCCGGGTCGAACACCGCGTTGTACTCGTCCCGGTGCTTCTCGTAGAGCACGTGGGCGAGGCGCAGGCGGCTGGAGTTGAAGCTGAGGTCGAACTCGACGTCGATCATGCCCTCGGCCCACAGCGAGTCGAGGAGGCCGTCGTTCTCGATCCACGGGAAGTAGTAGACCGAGTTGACGAGCGAGCCCGCGTTGCGCGGCAGGTAGGCCGCGCCGAGCGACACGTTGCCCGGCTTGGATCGCTCGTCGATCAGCCACGGGCCCGCGTGGCAGGACGCGCACGACATCGTCCCCTGATCGCCGGGCGCCCCGGTCGCGCCATTTTTGCCGTCGTCTCCGATCGTCAGGGGGCCGGAGTACGCGGTCTCGAAGAAGAGCCGCTGCCCGAGCGCGGCGGCCTTCGGATCGTCGGCGTAGCGGTTGGTCGGGTCCTTCGGTGGGTCGGGCAGCGGCGAGAGCGTCTGGATCTTCTCCCACTCGGCCTGCGTGAAGAGACCGTCGACGAGCGCCTCTTCCTCGGTGCAGCCTGTGCCCAGGAGGAGCGCTCCCGTGATGACCAGCGACGCGCGAGATCGGTGCATCGGACAGATGTCCATTGGGACACTATCGAGGAAACGACCCCCCCGCGCAACTCCTGTCCCGACGAGGGCGAGAACGCCAGTCCGCGGCCGCGGTCCAAGTCCTCATTCGGCGCGTCTGCGGAGCGGGCGTTGACAACCATGCGCTCGCTGACACGATGGAGAAATGGGCGCTTCGCCTCTCCGCTGGTGCGTCATCCTCGCCCTCGTCCCGGCCTGCGCCGAGGATCTGATCGACGACCTCTTCACCGAGGCAGAGTGGGCGCGCGTGCAGGAGCTCGGGCCGCTCCTCCCGGTGCCGGAGGACCCGACCAACCGCTACGCGGACGACCCTGCAGCGGCAAAGTTCGGCCAGCGCCTCTTCTTCGAACGCAGCTACTCCGGACCGCTGACGATCGGCGACGACGGCGCGAACGGCTCCCCCGGCGCGATGGGCGAGGCCGGCAAGGTCGCCTGCGCGAGCTGCCACCTCCCGACCTCCTGGTGGTCCGACACGCGCTCGATGCCAAACTCGGTCTCGCTGGGGGTCGCGTACACGCCGCGGAACGCGCCCTCGCTCGTCAACGTCGCGTACTACGAGTTCTTCGGGTGGGGCGGCAAGCAGGACTCGCTGTGGAACCAGGCCGCCGGCAGCCCGGAGAGCGTCGACAACACCGGCGGCAACCGCCTGGCGTACGCGCACATGCTCTACCAGAAGTACCGGGCCGACTACGACGCGCTCTTCGACGTGCCGCTCGACCCGGCGCTCGACCCGGCCGCGCCTGACGCCGCGCGCTTCCCCGCCGAGGGCAAGCCGAAGAGCAAGCCCGAGGACGCTGACGGCCCCTGGGAGCTGATGGCCGACGCCGACCGCCAGATCATCCTCCGCATCATGTCCAACTGCGGCAAGGCGATCGCGGCCTACGAGCGCCTGCTCGTCAGCGGCGACGCGCCGCTCGATCGCTACATCATGGGCGACACCGCGGCGCTGTCCGCCCAGGAGAAGCGCGGCCTCCAGCTCTTCGTCGGCAAGGCCGCCTGCGACGCGTGCCACAGCGGCCCCAACCTCAGCGACCACGACTTCCACAACACCGGCGTCGAGCAGGCCGTCGGCGAGCACGTCCCCGAGGTCGACGAGGGCCGCTACACCGACGTCGGCAAGCTCCTCAAGAACGTCTTCCGCGGCGACGGCGAGTTCAGCGACGACCCGGCGGCGGGCGCCGAGAAGCTCCGCGACCTCGCGCAGGACGAGATGGACAAGGGCAAGTTCCGCACCAAGAGCCTGCGCGGGGTCCCCCTGACCGGGCCCTACCTGCACAACGGCAGCCTCGCCACGCTCGAGGAGGTCGTCCACTTCTACAACCTGGGCGGCGCCGAGGGCGGCTACTCCGGGGTCAAGGACCCGCGGATGGTCCCGCTGAACCTCACCGAGCAGGAGGAGGCCGACATCGTCGCCTTCTTGCGCAGCCTCAAGGGCGCCGACGTGCCCGACGCGCTCAAGCAGGACACCTCGGCCCCCTGAGCCCGCGGCGCGGACCCCCGCGTCAGCGCTCGACGTTGTACGCGATCTCCTGCAGGTCGAAGCGACCGTAGATGAGGTCGCCCTCCGGGGTCCGCCACACCGCCTCGCCGCGGGCCGGCAGGCGCACGCCGGCGAATTCGCGGTGCTCGCGGAGCGGCGTCGACCAGGGGAGCCGGCGGTAGCTCGCCCCGTCGGTGGTCTGCGAGCGGTCGTCCGAGACGAAGTCGACCAGGTCGCCGGCCTCGTCGAAGCTCAGGCTGGCGGAGACCGTCTGACCCGCGTGCCGGAAGGTCACCTGGGCGCTGCGCTCGCTCGCCGGGCCCCAGGTGAGGTCGACGTCGAGGAGGGCCGCCGGCGCGAGCACGCAGAGGTCGTTGAGGAGCGTGACGGTCTCGCTGCGGTCCATCTCCGGGCCGCGGGCGTCGACCTGGTCGAAGAGGGAGAGCACCCGCACCTGCATGGTCGCGTGGCCGTCCTGCGCGAGGTGGAGCGACTGGAAGGGGACGCCGAGGAGCGACGCCTCCATCATGAAGAGCCGCGCGGGGCGGTCGTGGAAGTTGTACTGCTCGGAGGTGAAGCTCAGCCACGGGGCGTCGGCGCCGCTGCGGATGGCGCCGCGGAAGGTGGCGCGGAGGTCCCGGACCCGCGGCTTGCCGACGACGCCGACGCGCCGCAGCCAGCGCTGCACGACCGGCGGGAGCGCGGAGAGGTTCGGCG
>CAZMML010000313.1:0-5220 GCA_964567335.1 uncultured Nannocystis sp.
TCTCTCCGCCGCTCAACATGGACAAGAAATGGTTCGCCGGTCACGTCGCCTACACCATGGCGAAGTACGGCATGAGCATGTGCGTCCTCGGCATGGCCGCGGAGTTCGCCGACGAAGGGATCGCCTTCAACGCCCTCTGGCCGCGCACCACCATCGCCACCGCCGCCGTCAACATGCTCGGCGGCGACTCCATGATGTCCGCCAGCCGCAAGCCTGACATCATGGCCGACGCCGCTCATCACATCCTCACCCGCCCCAGCCGCGAGTGCACCGGCAACTTCTTCATCGACGAGGACCTCCTCCGCAGCACCGGCGTCACCGACTTCGAGCCCTACTCGGTCACCCCGGGCGTCACGCCTCTCCGTGACTTCTTCGTCGACTAGCCCCGTCACCCTCGGCGGCCTCACCCGCGACGAGCTCATCCACGAGGCGCTCGTCCTGCCTCGCCATGCTCGCGGCCCCTTCTCGGGGCTGCGCATCGTCAGTCGCCCCGGTTGGGAGCAGGTCATCACCCCCTCCTTCCGCCAGGGCGGCCTCAACGAGGTCTCCCTCGCTCAGCTCAGCGACCACGAGGCCGACGCCGTCATCGCCGCCACGATCGCCGAGTACGACGCGCTCGGCCTCCGCTTCCGCTGGACCGTCGGCCCCGACAGCCGCCCGCTCGACCTCGCCGACCGCCTCGCCCGCAGCGGCCTCCGCGGGGAGCGCGTCGTCGTCATGACGGCCGAGACCTCCGCGCTCCGGATCGATCGCGTCCCGGAGGTCGAGGTCCGGCCCGTCGAGCTCGCAGAGCTCGACCTCTACGCGCACACCGTCGGCGCCGGGTGGGGCATCGACCCCGCCCCGCTCCTCGCCTACGAACGCGAGCTGCGAGACGATGCCCAACGACACCACTTCAACTTTCTGGCCTGGCACCGGGGCCAGCCCGCGGGCGCCGCGAACTACTACACCTTCACGCGCTCGGCGTACCTCATGGGGGGCGTCGTGCTGCCCGAGCACCGCGACCACGGCGTCTACCGCTCGTTGCTCGCGGCCCGGCTCCGCCACGCCCGCGAGCGAGGTCTGGGCATCGTCACCACCCAGGCCCGCGCCTCCTCGTCCGCGCCGATCCTCGCGCGACTCGGGTTCGTGACGCTCTGCGAGATCTGGAGCTTCAGCAACCGCTAGCGCGGCTCACCTCGCGGCGGCCGAGCGTCTCTCACCCCCGCCGTCGGAGCACGGCCGCCAGCCCGATCGCCACGCCGCCGAGCGCGCTTAGCACGGTCTGACGTTGACGCCGACGCTCGGCGGCGCGTGCCGCCTCGCGCTGCTCTTCGAGCCGCTGCCGCGTCGCCGCGTGCGCCGCCATCTCGTCCGTCAGCGCCCGCTTCGCCGCGGTCACTCGTTCCCCCGCCAGCGTGACCTCCTTCGACAGCGCCTCGCAGCGGGTCTGCAGCTCGAGGAGCGTCGCCTGCTCCGCCGCGAGACGCTCGCGCAGCGCCACGAGCTCCGCCTCCGCGCGCTTCGCCTGCGCCTGCGCCTCTGCCAGATCCTGCGCGGCCCCTTGCTGCCCCGCCTCGAGCGCCGTCACGCGCTCGCGAACCCCGCGGATCGCCGCCTGCTCCGCGCCCAGGTCGCGTCGGCACGCCACCAGGTCTCGACCGACCTGGTCCGCTCGCTCGCGCTGACGGGTCGCCTCTCGCCGGGCCTCCGCCAGATCTCCCTCGAGCGTCGACAACTTCCCTTGCAGCCCGTCCAGCGACCCCTTGGTCTTGGCGTGCCCCGCGACCTCCGCGTCCAGCGCCGCCCGCGTCTTCCCGTGCGCGGCCGCCTCCGCCTCCAACGCCGCCCGCGCCTTCGCGTGCCCGCTCGTCTCCGCCTCCAGCGCCGCCCGCGTCTTCGTCAACTCCGTGGCGTCAGCCCCCGACCTGGCCTGCGCGTCTGCCCTCGCCTTCGCGTACGCGGCCGTCTCCGCCTCCAGCGCCGCCCGCGTCTTCGCGTGCCCGCTCGTCTCCGCCTCCAGCGCCGCCCGCGTCTTCGCGTGTCCGCCCGTCTCTGCCTCCAGCGCCGCCCGCGTCTTCGCCAGCTCCGCCGTCTCTGCCTCCACCGCCGCCCGCGTCTTCGCCAGCTCCGCCGTCTCTGCCTCCAAAGCCGCCCGCGTCTTCGCCAGCTCCGCCTCCATCGGCCCTCGCGACTTCGCCGCCGCCTCCGCCACCGTCCGCGTCTTCGCGTGCGCCGCGACCTCCGCCTCGAGCGCCCCCTGCACCTTCGCGTGCCCGCTCGTCTCAGCCTCCAGTCTCTGCTTCAGCGACGCGACCTCCGCGCGCAGCGACTCACGCGAGTGGTTCAAGGTCTCGCGGAGCTCCCGCTCCTCCTCTTGCGTCTGCTTCGCCTCGCGGAGGGCCGCGCTCAGCTCCTCGATCCTGCGCTCTGCCTCGGCGAAGCGTTCTGCGTCGTGGTGGGCGTGGCTCCCCTTGTGCGGCTCGGAGACAGACATCGCCGCGGATTATGTCACCGCCGAGGCCTCCGTCCAGCGCTCGCCCGCGTGCGAGCAGGTCCGCACGGCGCGCCGACGGACCTGGCCCAAGGGTGCGTCAGCCAAGACCTACGCTCGACGGAGCCGCATGCGACATCCCTGTGGAAGAGGGCCGAGCGAGTACGCCCTGTGATGGCACGCCCTCGTCGGCCGCCGCATGCTCGGTGAGAATCCGTCCAGGCCTGCGCGCCGGCGATCCCGAGGTCTTGCGCGGCGCACCGCTCGCGCGCTGTCCTTCTCGACAGCGAGCGCCCGGTGCCCCACGATCCCTCGACAGGACGCGCGACCGCGTGAGCGACACCTCCACCGGCCCTGACGAGCGGACCCGCGTCGAGCCCGAGACCCAAGATCCCGCCTCGGACTCGCTCGAGCTCCTCCGCACCGGCATCGGCGTCGGCGAGCGGCTGGGGCGCTTCATCGTCCTTAGCAAGCTCGGCGAGGGCGGCATGGCGCTCGTCTACACCGCCTATGACGCCGAGCTCGACCGCAAGGTCGCCCTCAAGGTCCTGCGCGGCGACTCCTACGGCGAGCACCAGACCATCGGTCAGGCCCGCATGCTCCGCGAGGCGCAGGCGCTCGCTCGCCTCTCGCACCCGAACATCGTCCAGATCTACGAGGTCGGGAAGATCGGCAAGGGCGTGTTCATCGCCATGGAGTTCGTCCAGGGCCTCGACCTCCGCGCCTGGCTCCGCGCCTCGCCCCGCGGGTGGCGCGAGGTCCTCGCCGTCTACCTGCAGGCCGGCGAGGGCCTCGTCGCCGCCCACGCCGCCGGCCTCGTCCACCGCGACTTCAAGCCCGACAACGTCCTCCTCGGCCACGACGGTCGCGTCCGCGTCCTCGACTTCGGCCTCGCCCGCCCCCAAGGCGCCGCTCCACCCTCCGTCGACGCCGAGCTCGAGTCGGCGCTTCGCAACCTCGAGTCCGAGCTCCGCCGCGGCTCCCCCGAGCTGACCCGCACCGGCGCCTACCTCGGGACCCCCGCGTACATGGCCCCGGAGCAGCAGATGCTCCTCACCGGCGACGCCCGCTCCGACCAGTTCGCCTTCTGCGTCTCCCTCTTCGAGGGCCTCTTCGGCGTCCGCCCCTTCGCCGGCGCCACCCCCGGCGAGCTCCGCCGCAACATCGCCCTCGGCCACATGGCCCCCCCGCCGCGCAACCCGAGCGTCCCCGAGTGGCTCCGCGCCGTCGTCCTCCGCGGCCTCAGCACCGACCCGAACCACCGCTTCCCCTCGATGAGCGCGCTCCTCGTCGCCCTCCGCAGCGATCCCTCCGGTCGCAGGCGACGCGTCGCCGCCTTCGGCCTCGCCGCCCTCGCGTGCGGCGCCGCGGCCTGGGGCGCGACTCGGACCGAGCGCGGCGCGACCGCCTGTGAGCACGTCGCGGGCCGCCTCACCGACGTCTGGGACGACGCACGCAGCGCTCGCGTCGCGGACGCCTTCGCCGCCACCAAGATCTCCTACGCCGCCGAGTCCTTCCAGCGCGTGAAACAGCAGCTCGACGGCTTCGCCGACGCCTGGACCCACCAGGCGACCGTCGCCTGCCAGAGCACCTTCCGCGAGGTCACCGGCCCGGCTTCGGGCCCGACCAACGAGCTCGCCGAGCTCTGCCTCGAGCGCCGCCGCGCCGAGCTCCGCGCCCTCGTCGACGTCCTCGCCCGCGCCGACGCGACCACCGTCGAGAACGCCAACGCGGCCCTCGGACGCCTCCAGGACCCGCGCAGCTGCAACGACCCCAGGGCACTCGCCGCCGAGCTCGCGCGCGCCCCTCTACCCTCTGATCGCTCCCTCGCCGCCGCCGTGTGGGCCCTCCGCGAGCGCCTCGAGATGGTCCGCTTCCTCGAGTACGCCGGCCGCTACGACGAGGGCCTCGCGCACCTCGAGACCCTGATCACCGACGCCCGCGCCCTCCAGCACCCTCCGGCCCTCGCCGAGGCCCTCCTGGCGCGCGCGTCGATCCTCGGCAAGCAGGCCAAGTACTCCGCCGCCGACGCCGCCCTCCTCTCCGCGCTCGCCGAGGCCGAGCGCATCGGCTACGACGCCTTGCGGGCCGAGGCCCTCGTCTACCGGATCGAGCTGGTCGGCTTCCTCGCGGCGCGACCCGAGGTCGTTGACGACTGGATCGAGACCACCCGCGCCCTCGTCCATCGCATCGCCCCGGACAGCGCCCTCGAGGGGCGCCTGCTCAACAACATCGGCCTCATGCGCTACCGCCAGGCCGACTTCGACGCCGCCCTCGCCTCGCAGGAGCTCGCCGTCGAGCTCCTCTCGCGCGTCCTCAGCGAGGGCGACCCCGAGTTCATCCGCGCCCTCCACGGGCTCGGACGCACCTTCATCAAGAGCGGCCGGAACGACGAGGCCCACGCCGCCCTGGGGCGCGCCCGGGACCTCACCATTCGCCACCTCGGCCCCGAACACCCGCTCCTCATCGGCATCTACCTCAACCTCGCCAACATCCTGATGGACGAGAGCGAGGCGCTCTACCGCCGCGTCATCGAGCTCTCCGAGCGCGCCTTCGGCCCCGAGCACCCCGGCGGCGCCGCCGCGATCGCCAACCTCGGCAACATCTACGCCAACCGCGGCGACCCCTCGTCCGCGATCGTCCTCTACCGCCGCGCCGTCGGGATCTACCGCCGCACCCTCGGCGTCCACACCTCCACCGCCTTCAACCTCGCCAACGTCGCCGAGGCCGCGGCGATGCTCGGCAAC
>CAZMML010000314.1:0-5220 GCA_964567335.1 uncultured Nannocystis sp.
TCGTCCATCTCGTCGTCCATCTCGTCGTCCATCTCGTCGTCCATCTCGTCGTCCATCTCGTCGTCCACGTCGTCGAGGTCATCCATGACGGCGGCGCTTCCGTCGTCTTCCAGGTCCTCCATATCGGCATCGAACTCATCGAGATCGTCGCCGTCGAAGGCATCGAGCGCCTCGGCGCGATGGCCGCTCGACCCGCCCGACCCACACCCCGGCCCCTTGGCGCAGCGCGAGCAGGTTCCGCCGCAGTTGCAAGCCGAGCGACCGGCGCAGCCCGGGCAGGACCCGCCGCATGAACAACCAGCCTGCGGCGCGTGAGCAGAGTGTGGCATCGAACGCATGGGACTCCCTTCGGCCGTGCCCCCGGGCGCGCTGCGCTGGTCGTGCACCGCGCGCGCGAAGGAGACGTAGTTGTCGTTGTTCTTGAGCGCCTTCTTGAATTTGCCGGCCGTGACCAGCGCGCGCGCGCCGTCCCGGTAGCAGCGGGAGTCGCCGCCCACGCTACACTCGGGCGCGCGCTGGTCGTCCGTGCCGAGCAGGTGGTGGAGCGTCTCGTGGAGGAGAGTCATCGCCCCCTCCTCCACAGGCTTGCCGAGCAGCCGCGGGCACACGCGGATCGTCCCGAACTGCGACGCGTTGGCGAGCAAGAGCCGCCGCCGCTCGCAGCGCGTACCCGTCGCGCTCAAGCACTTGATCGTCATCGGCCTGCGTGCGCCGCCTGCGGCGAAGCCCTCGTGCAGGCGCCGCCGCGACGCGCCGAGCACTCGCTGGACCCGCGCGCGGCTGACCTCGGAGTAGGGCCCGAACCAGCGCCGCGCCGGCCCCTTTTCCCAGCGCGCCCGCCGAGCCCGCGGGCCCAGCGCCGAGAACGCGTGCAGTTCCTCCTCCGCCGCAGCCGCATACTCGCGCGAGCGCCAGGAAGGCCGTGAGTTTGGCTCCGCGTCCGGGGTACAGCCGCGGGTGGGAATCCGAGGGTTCATCGGCGACTCAGGGGCAGGTGCGGATCGCGAAAGACCGCGGCCTGCGTGCCCTCGGCGAGGTCGAGGGTCCGCCCGGGCTCGACAAGTCGTGGTACGCCTTGTCCGCGTCGAGCGTGTCCGCCAGGACGCCGTCGCGGAGGACCGTGAGCGCGCCCTTGGGGTCGGTCACGGCCGTCACGTGGACGGTGGCGACGGCGGGGAAGCGGGTATGGTTGGTGTAGATCGTGGCTGGCAATTGCGCGGCGCCCCGACAGTTGCCGCGCGATCTCCCGCACCCGAGAATCCTACGACCCGATGTCGTCGCATTCCGCAGTTGCGCGGGCGAGGCGCAGACGCAGGCGCGGACGGCAGGTGCAGACGCGCGACCCCACCCGCGCGTCGCGGCATCGACGTGCCCCGGGCGGCGCCCCGGGCGGCGGGCGCGCGCTCTTGCGCGCGTCCGTCGGGTGAGCGCTCGCGCTCGCTCGCGCTTGCGATAGACTCGGCCCTGGGGGCACCGACGTGGAGCAGGACCGGAACTTCGTCTTCGAGCGCTACCTCCCTCTGCTCGACCCAGACAAGTTCGGCGACCTCTCTTTCTACCGCGAGCTCGAGAAGCTCGGCTACCGCCAGGTGCTGCTCGGCGGCACCGGCGCCGCGGACCTGCCCGGGCTGACGATGAAGCTCAAGGAGCACACGCGGCTGCAGGTCGTGCTCTACCCCGCCGGGCCCGACTCGCTGGCGCCGGCGGACGTGGTCCTGCTGCCGGACGTGATGAACTCGAACTCGCACTACGCGCGGCCCTTCGGCTCGGGCTCGGTGGCCACGGCGATGCACGTCGCGCAGCGGGGCCTCAACTTCATCCCGCTGGCCTACTTCATCATGGGCAACTCGACCGCCCGCTGGTACTTCGACGCCTTCCTGGTGCCGAGCCACAAGATCATCCTCGGCTACGCCATGTACGCGCGGATGGTCGGCTACCGCTACCTCGCGCTCGACTACGAGGACCCCGCGCTCTCGATCGACCCCGCGCTGATCGCCAAGCTCCGCCAGATCCCGGGGCTGCACCTCGTGATCTCCGACGAGTTCACCCCGGCGAGCGCCCGCCAGGCGATCGAGCTCGGCGCCCACACCGTCGTCACGCCCTCGGACCTCTACGAGGACGCGTCCGACCCCGTGGCGCTCGCGCGCGAGTTCTACGACGCGCTCCTCAGGCCCCCGTCGTGAACCCCGAAGAGACCACCTCGCACCGGCAGCTCGTCACCCGTCTGCCGGTCTCGGTCGCGCAGGATCTCCCGCTCCCGCCGCCCGGCCGCATGCTCCGCGTGTTCGCCGGGGCGATCGCGATCGGCTCCACCGCGGCCGCCGTCGGCGCCTACTACATCACCCTCGCCGCAGAGTTCCCGCCCGGGGTCCTCGGGCGCTTCCTCCTCGTCCTCGCGGCCCTCGTCGTCGCCTCGATCGGCGTCGTCTTCCTCCGCCACCGCGCCCTCATCTCGCGCCTCGCCCCCGGGCTCCGCGCGCCCGGCGACCGCGTCGACCCCGGCGCCTGGCGGCAGGCGCTCAACTACCCGGTCCGGCTCTCGCTCGTGATCGGCCTCTCCGCGGTCGCGGTCAGCCTGGCCGCCGCGGCGGTGACCGCCCTCGTCGCCGACGAGCTCGCGCTCGGGCTGCACATCGCCGTCGGCGGGCTGCTCGCTGCGATCCTCGACGCGATCTTCGCCTGGCTCTACACCGACGCGGCGACCCGGCCGCTGCGCCGGGCGATGATCGCCCGCGACCCCATGCTCCCCGTCTCCGGCCCCGGGATCGTCCGCTTCGGCCTCGGCGCCAAGCTGGTGGTCGTCATCGTCGGCGTGCAGCTCGTCGGCGCCGCGGTCGCGGGCACGCTCGCCTACCGCGGCGCGAGCGACGCGCTCGCCGCCCACGAGCCCGGCGAGCTCGCGCTCCACATCCTCGTCGTCACCGCGATCGGCCTGGCGATCAGCACGCTCGGCTGCCTGCTCGTCACCCGCCACACGACCGAGCCGCTGCGCGAGCTCACCGAGCTGGTCGGGGGCCTCACCCCGGAGCAGTTCTCGCGCCGCAGCCTCCCCGCGAGCAGCGACGAGGTCGGCCGCCTCGGCGCGACCGTCAACCTGATGCTCGGCGGGCTCGAGGAGCGCGACTTCATCAAGGACGCCTTCAGCCGCTACGTCACCCGTCAGGTCAGCGACGTCGTGCTCCAGGGCGGCCTCGAGCTCGGCGGCGAGCTGCTCACCGCGACGATCCTGATGGCCGACATCCGCGGCTTCACCGAGCTCTCGGAGCGCATGCCGCCGCGCCAGGTGGTCAAGGTGCTCAACCGCTACTTCACCGAGATGGTCGAGGAGTGCATGGAGCAGGGCGGCCTGATCGACAAGTTCATCGGCGACGCGATCATGGTCGAGTTCGGCGCCCCGGTGCGCCTCGCGCCGGAGCTCTCCGCCCGGGCCGCCGCGCGCGCGGCGCTGGGGATGAAGCGCCGCCTCGCCGCGCTCAACGACGCGCTCCGCGCCGAGTCCTTGCCCGCGCTCAAGATCGGGATCGGGATCCACACCGGCGAGGCGATCGCCGGCAACATCGGCGCGCCACAGCGCCTCGACTACACGCTGATCGGCGACTCGGTCAACACCGCCGCGCGCATCGAGTCTGCGTGCAAGGAGGTCGGCCGCGACCTCCTGATCTCCGAGACCACGCGGGCCCTCCTCGGCGACCTGGCGATCGTCGACGCGCCCCTCACCGTCCAGCTCAAGGGCAAGTCCCGCCCCGCCGCCGTGTACCCGCTGCTCGGCCTCCGCGAGCCCGCGCTCCCCGCGAGCGACGCGGGCGAGCTCTGAGCGCGCCCGCTCCGCCGGCCGGCGCGCCGCCCGCGGTGGACGGGGCGCCCCCCGGCAGGTAGCGTAGTTTGTGATGGGGTCGAATGATCTGAGGGTGCAGTGGTCGGTCCGGCGCAGCGCCTGGACCGTGTCTCAGGCCAGCGAACTCGTCCATAACGTCGCCGACGCGGTCCGCGACGCGTGCGAGGCCCACTTCCCCCCCTCCGAGGGCTTCCGCACCGAGACCACCGCCCTGGCCGGCCTCGTCGAGGGCGTGCGCCTCCGGGTCTCTCGCGGCGAGTTCAGCGCCGTCGTCAGCGCCCAGTGCTACCGCGAGTCGGTGGTCCAAGAGACAGGACCTTCGCGCCAGGTAGCGGTGCGCCTGGTCGCCGCGCTCCGGCCCTCCGACCCGCCGCCGATCGCGGTCGTCCGGCTGATGGAGGTCGCCCGGCCGGTCGCGCTGCTCCTGACCCTCAGCGCGGTGGTGTTCGCCCTGATCTCGGCGCTCGCGGCCCCGGGGATCGGCGGCTACTTCCGCCTCTCGCTGTGGATGAGCTTCATGATGATGATGGCGCCCGCGGTCGCGTGGCTGGCCGGCGCCCGCGCGACGGGCCACCTCGAGGCGATCGAGGCGAACCGCACGGCGTGGGCGTCGCACGCGGCGGCGCTGGCCGACGTCCAGGATCGCTGGCGTCGCCTGCTCGACGTCGTCCACGAGCAGCAGGTCATGGTCTCGCAGTACAAGGCGCTGCCCTTCCGCCGCTGACGCGCGGACCGATGCGCGACGGGGGAGATCGGCGTAGGCTATCGCCATGCGCGGCCCTTCGCTCCTCCTCTCCGCGGCGCTCGGGCTGGCCCCCGCGCCGGCGAGCGCCCAGGCTCCGCGCGCGGAGGGGCCGGCGCCGGGCGCTCAGCTCGCGCGCTCGGGCCTGCGGACCCGACCCCCGGTCGACCCCTACACCCGGGAGCTCCGCGAGGCGCGCGGGATCCTGGCCGGGGGCATCATCCTCACGACCGTCTGCGCGGCGGGCTTCGGGGCCTTCACCTACGTGGTGATCCACGGGGGCAGCCGGCTCAGCGGACCCTCTGGCGGACGGGTGCTCGCCGCCGGCGGGGCGATGCTCGCCTGTACGCTGGCGTCGGTCGCGGGCATCGCCGTCGGCGCGCATCGCCTCCGGAGGCTGCGAGGCGGCCACGTCGCGTGGACCGGCGGCCTCGGCTTCCGCTTCTGAGCCTCGCTCCGGCGCGGTCCCTCGACCCTAGGGGGCCGGGAGTTCGCACATGCCCAGGACCTCGAAGCAGCGGTTCTTGACGCAGAAGCCGCCGCCCTCGCAGTCCTCGTCGCTGACGCAGAAGATCCGCTGGCACTCGTTGCCGCCCGAGCCCTGCACGCAGTCGAAGAAGGGCGGGCAGGGCAGCCCGTCCTG
>CAZMML010000315.1:0-5215 GCA_964567335.1 uncultured Nannocystis sp.
CGCCCGCGCCGCGGCGCTCGGCCAGATCGCCGCGGCGTCGGCCGCGGGCCTGCGCGCCGCGATGATCCAGGCGCTCTGCGCCCTCTACGTCGGCGACCTCGCGGGCGCGCGGGCCGAGGCCGTGCGCGCCGCCGCCGTCGTCGCCGCGGACCGCGGCGCCTTCGCCCGCAACCAGCGCGCCAACATCTACGGCCTCCACGGGCAGGTCGCCCTCGCGCTCGCCGAGCGCACGCCGAAGGAAGGTCGCGGGCCGCTGCTCGGCGACGTCGCCGCCGACATCGAGGCGCTGCGCTCGTCCGGGACGCCGGCGACGCGGGCCGCGGCCGCGATCCTCGAGGCCGGCGCCGTCTGCCTCGGCGGCGCGGCGCCGGCGGCGGTCATCGAGGCGCTGCGGGTCGCCGAGGAGGCCTGCGAGGCGGCCGATGTCCCGCTCTCCGCCGCCGCGGTGCGCCACCGCCTCGGGAGCTGGCTCGAGGGCCACGAGCGCGAGCTCCTCGTCGCCCGCAGCGAGGCCTACATGCGTCTGCAGGCGATCGCCTGTCCTGCGCGCTGGGTGATGATGACCACCCCCGGCCTCAGCCCCGAGCTCTGAGCCGGGCGCGCGTTCACGGGCGGGCGCCCGGCGGGCTTGCCTGCGGGCCTGCGGGCCGGAGATACTGCCGACGATGAGCGCGCACGTCGAGGAGGAGCTCGAGACGTCCAGCCTGTTCCCCTACTCGACGCGGCACAAGGACGACGCGCGCAACATGCTCGAGCGGATCCGCCGCTACGTGCTCTCGTTCAAGTACGGGCGGGGCGACGAGGGCACCGGCCGCACCTACGAGCAGATCGTCGAGGACCTCGCGTCGCAGAGCTGGGTCGCGCCGACCTTCGACGACGCGCCGATGATCGTGCCGGTGCCGCCGGCCGAGCCGCCGCGCTCGCGCCGCGGGGACACGCGCGAGCCCTGCTGGGATCTCGCCCAGGCGCTCGCGCGGCGGGTCACGGGGGCCCGCGCCGCGCGCCTGTGGGAGCGCGTCGCGTCCGTCGGGTGGGTGGAGGACCAGGCGCCGCCCTCGCTTGCCGATCACCTCTCGAGCCTGCGACGCACGGGCGACGCCCTCCCCGGCCCGGACGAGCCGGTCGCGCTGGTGGTCGACCTGATCACCCGCGGCACCGAGCTCCTCGCCTGCGCCCTCGCGCTGCGCTCGGCGGGGCACCGCGGGCGGATCGCCGCGTTCGCCGTGGCGCAGGCGACCGGCAAGTACCCGCAGCCGCTGCAGCTGCGCTCCTTCCTCTTGAGCACGATCACGGGGGACGCGGCGCAGCCCTACCCGGCGCGCCGCGACGAGAACCTGTGGTTCGACCAGGAGTCCGAGTACCCGCCGGACGGGCACTGATTCAGGGCGTGAGCGCCTCGCTGATCAGGCGGACCATCAGGTCGTTGAGGAGCTCGACGTCGTAGTCGCCGATCGTCGGCTCGAGGTGCGGGGCGCCGATCCCGCTGTGGTCGGTGAGGAAGGTGTAGGTGGCGCCGGTCGAGATCGCGTAGAAGCGGAGCATGAACTCGGTCGACTGGTCGACGCCCGAAGCGGCCAGCGGGATCAGGCGCACGCCCTTGGCGGCGAAGCTGCGGACGCTGTCCTGGATCGACGGCAGCGCCTGCTCGTCCTGGTGCGGCGGCGCGTCGAGGACCAGGAAGCAGAGCCGGGCCGCGGCCGACTCGCTCCAGTCGTGCGCGTCGATCGCGTCGGCGAGGCCGGCCTCGACGGCCTCGGGGGTGTCGCCGCCGCCGTCGAAGGACTGCGCGCCCAGGTCGGTGATCGCCTGGTCGATGTCGGTGGTGAAGGGGAAGGGCCGGACCACGTAGGCGTCGCCCTGGTCGCGGTAGAAGTTGACGCTCAGGCGGAGCAGCACGTCGGGGCCGACCTGCTCCTTGACGCGGCTGATGACGTCCGCGAGCTCGGTCTGGATGTACTCCAGCTCGTCGCCCATGGAGCCGGTGGTGTCGATGACGAACATCAGGTCGAGCGCCGGAGGCGGCTGGGCGCCCGGGAGGTCGACGAGCGTCTTGGTCGCGCCGGGGCGCGCGTCGTCGACGATCTTCTGGTCGCTGGAGCTGTCGACCTGGATGGCGAAGGGGCCCTGGCCCTCGTCCTGATAGAGGCTGGCGAAGAGCTCGGCCTGGCCGTGGATGTCGGTGCGCGCGCGCCACAGCGGCTGGTCCTCCGCGCCGAGCAGGGTGACCGAGGCGTCCGCGAGCGGCACGCCGTCGCTGGTGACGACGACCGGGAAGCGCTGCGTGGTGAAGAAGCGCCAGGTGTCCTGGTACGCGGCGAGCTCGGGCTTGCTGAGCAGCCCGAGCCAGAAGTCCCAGTGGTCGAGGTCGCGCCACTCGCCGGCCGTGAGCTGACCCGGCTCGCCGCCCTCGCCGCCCTGGCCGCCGCCCTCGCCGCCGCCCTCGCCGCCCGGGTCGCCGCCTTCGGCGCCGGAGTCCCCGCCGGAGAGCGCGCTGGTGTCGGAGGCGCTGGCGCCGACCTCTGAGTAGGCGTCGTCGCCACAGGCGGGCAGGAGGAGCACGGAGAGCGGGAGAAGGGCGCGGAGGGCGGAGCGGGTCATGGCGAAGCTCGTCATTCAAGAAGCTTGCCAGCGGCCGATCCGGGTCCCTGAGCAGGGGGGCATGAGGGACCGCGACAGCGCTGTCAGGGCGTGACAGGCGCGACCGGATCGCGCGGAGGAGGGTCGAGCTCGCGCGCTTTCCTTGATCCGGCCCGCGGCGTATGCTGCGCCGCGAGGAGTAGCAGCATGCGACGGTGCCCAGGCGTGTTGGTGTGGGGAGCGGTCTCTCTCGGCGTCATGGGCGGGTGCCAGGAGGAGCCCATGTGTGAGGGGGCCGCGTGCCACCCGATCGGCTTCGAGTCGCCCGAGGGCGGCGAGATCCGGATCGAGTACGTGCGCACCCCCGCGGCCGAGTTCTCGCGCGGCATCGCCTTCTTCAAGTCGGCGCAGACGCCCGAGAGCACGCCCTTCCTGGTGATCGACGAGGCGTCGAAGCAGGTCTGCAACGACCTCACCGAGATGCCGCGCTGGCCGACGGCGCCGGTGAAGGCGACCTACCTCGACGTCGGCGAGCTCTCGATCACGGGCGGCGGGCGGACCATCCCGCTGACCAAGGAGACCGACTACACGGACTTCCTCGGCCGCGTCCACGGGGTGGCGTACCACTTCATGGACTCGACGACGATGATCGACCCCGCGACGCTCTACGACATCGACATGGGCGGCTCCGACGAGAGCGAGGCGCAGTCGTGGGCGGAGGCGCTCGGGGTGCCGCAGAAGTTCGACCTCGTCTCGCCGGACCTGCCGCTCTCGCTGACGATCCCGCGCGGCGCGGACTTCGCGATCACCTGGCAGGACCCCGAGGAGACGATCGGCCAGCCGGTGCTCGGGCTTGTCGCCTTCCAGGACGCGGACGGCGCGCTGACGCAGGTCTGCGTCACCGCCGAGGACCTCGACGGCTTCGTCGTCCCGAAGGCGACGATCGACAAGATCCCCGCGTCCGGGACCCTGCTCCGCGGCCACACCACCCACACGCTCAAGGAGTTCCCCGACGGGCGTCGCTTCGACGTCATCGGCACCTGGTGCTACGCGACGCCCTTCGTGGCGGGCTGAGCGGCGATGCGGCGCGCGCTCGTGGCCCTCGCGCTGCTCGGGGGCGGCTGCATCGAACGCGGGGCCGACGCGACCGCGCCAGGGGCGCCTGGGCGTCAGGCTCGGGCTCCCGCTCCCTCCGGGGCGACGCTCGCGCTCGGGGTCTCGCACACCTGCGCGCTGACGGCGGGCCAGGTCCATTGTTGGGGCTACGGCGGTCAGGGCCAGCTCGGCGGCGGCGAGCGCGCCGACGCGGCGGCGCCGACGCGGGTCCCCGACCTGGACGACGCGGTCGCGCTGACGGCGGGGACCTGGCACACCTGCGCGCTGCGCCGGACCGGCGAGGTGCTCTGTTGGGGCGATGGGTCGCTGGGCCAGGTCGGTGACGGCCAGCTCGGGACGCGGCCGCGTCCGAGCCGGGGCCCGCGCCTGCAGGCGACGGCGATCGCGGCCGGCGGGACGCACACCTGCGCGCTCGGACAGGCCGGCGAGGTGTGGTGCTGGGGGTCGAACTACCGCGGGGAGATCGGGGCGGGGGAGGAGCACGCGGCGCTCCCGGTGGCGGTCGCCGGGGTCCCGCCGGCCCAGGCGTTGGCCGCGGGCGACGACTTCACGTGCGCGCTCGCGGAGGGGGCCGTCTGGTGTTGGGGCGACGAGCCGCTGGCCGAGGGCTTCCGCGCGCCGCCGGCGCCCATCCCCGGGGTGAGCGGCGCGGCGACCCTGGCGGCGGGCGGCCGCCACGCGTGCGCCGGCCTCGCCGACGGGAGGGTCCTGTGCTGGGGAACAGGTCGTGAGGGACAGCTCGGAGACGGGCGGCCCCCGCACACCGAGCCGGCGAGGAGCCCGCACGCGCCGCCTCGGGTGCTCCCGAGGCTGGCGGAGGTCGCGCTTCCGGCGCCGGTCCCCGGAGACAGGTCCATCCCCGCGCCCGCCGTCGGCGGGAGCTTCGCCTGCGCCGCTCGCGGTGGGTCGCTGTGGTGCTGGGGCTCCGACCGCGACGGCCAGCTCGGCGACGGCGGCGAGGAGCGCGACCGCGGCGCGCCGGGGCCGGTGGCCGGGCTCGCGGGGGTCGCGGAGGTCGTCCTCGGGCCGGCCCACGCGTGCGCGCGGCTGGGTGACGCGTCGCTCTGGTGTTGGGGGTACAGCGAGTCCGGTCAGGTGAGCCCGGCGACGCCGACGGTCTCGGGCGCGGCGCTCGGGCTGCGCGCGTCGCGGGTCACGGTCGGGGGGGCCCACGCGTGCGCGTGGGCGGACGAGGGGGCGTGGTGTTGGGGCGAGGGCGCGTACGGGCAGCTCGGCGACGGCGCGCGCGACCCCCGAGGAGCGCCGACGCGGGTGCCGGGGCTCCGCCGGCCGCTCGAGGTGGTCGCGGGTTCGCGCCACACCTGCGCGCTCGACGAGGCCGGCGAGGTGTGGTGTTGGGGCGACGACACCTTCGGGCAGCTCGCGGGGCGCGGGGCGCCGTACGGCGAGCCGATCGACGAGCACCGCGGGCCGCTGCCGCTGCCGCCGATCGAGGAGCGGAGCCGTCCGACGCCCGGGCGCGTCGAGGGGCTCCGCGGGGTGATCGACCTCGGTGTCTACG
>CAZMML010000316.1:0-5200 GCA_964567335.1 uncultured Nannocystis sp.
ACACGACCATCAGGACGACGATGAAGATCAGCGGCAGGTACATCAGCGCGAACTGGACCAGCGCGCTGTCCTCCTCGGGCTCGACCCGGTAGTCGATCTGGCGCTCGGAGAGCTTCTGGTAGAGGGTCTCGGCGACCGGGCCGGTGGCCTGGTAGGTCTTGCCGTCGAGCTCGTAGGAGATGTCGACGTAGCTCGGGTGGACCGCGATGACGAGGTTCTGGCTCTTCTGCAGCGCCTTGGCCTCGTTGTCGACCGTCTCGACGAACTTCGCGTACGAGATCGGGACCACCTCTTGGCTGGTGTTGAAGATGTTGGCCAGCGCGAGCACGGCCATGATCAGGCCGAGCCACACCAGGAGCGTCTTGGTCTGCTGTTTCACAGGGGGTCTTCCGGCGCGCTGCCCCGGAGCGGCGAGCATAGCGGATCAGCTCGCGCCCGGCCAGTCCGCCCTGCGCGTCCCGCGAAGGGCGGTCAGGAGCCCACGCGCAGGCCCGAGCGGCCGAGCCGCAGGGTGCCGCCGCGGAGGTCCCAGGCGTGGGGCCGAAGTACGGCGTCGGAGCCGCCTCGCGCCGCGGCGCGCGCGAGGAGCACGCGATCGATGTCGTCGATCACCGCGGCGCAGAGGGCCGTGAGGTCGACGCCGCCGAGGGCACAGATCCGCCGCAGCACGCGGGTCCGGATCGCCCGCGGCAGGGTGTGGAGATCGTCCTCCGACCAGGCGAGCGGACCGCGGCGCCGCGCGAGCTCCTCGCGCTCGGCCCACGCGGCGAGGGCCTCCTCGGCGTCGGCCGCCTGGCCCGCGAGCGCGGTCAGGGCGAGGTCGACGCGCGGGTTGTCGGCCCGCAATCGCGGCAGCACCTCGAGGCGGACGCGGACCCGGGGGTGGCGCAGATCGGTGTTTGCGGGATCGTCACGGAGATCGAGGCCGAGGCGCTGACAGAGCGCGCGGGTGTCGTCTCGGGTCAGGCCGAGCAGAGGGCGCAGCCAGGGCCCCTCGCTGGGCCGGATCGCGGCGAGCCCCTCGAGCCCGCAGCCGCGGGTCGCGTGCATGAGCAAGGTCTCGGCCTGATCGGTGGCGGTGTGGCCGAGGGCGATGTGGGCGGCGCCCGCCTCGCGCGCGAGCTCCAGGAGCGCGTCGCGCCGGGCGTCGCGCGCGCGCGCGGGGAGGCCAGGACCTGGCGAAAGAGACAGATTGCGAACGCCGCAGGGGAGCCCGAGGCGACGGGCGAGCTCAACGACCGCGGCGGCGTCCGCGCCGGAGTCCGCCCGCAGGCCGTGGTCGACGTGGCCGATCGCGAGGCGCGGTCGATCGCGCGGGGCGAGGGCGGCGGCGAGGCCGACGAGGACGCTCGAGTCAGGGCCCCCAGAGCAGGCCAGCAGCAGCGGGACGCCGGCGCCCACGCCGGCGCCCGCGAGGGCGCGGCGGACCTGCCCGAGGGCGCGGGCGATCGTCGGGTGGCGAGGAGGGCGGGGTGGCACGCGCGCCGGGCGATGATACCTTGCCGCCGATGACCCCGCCCGACGAGCTCGCCCGTGCCAGCGCCGACGACCTTCAGAGCGCGCAGGACGACCCGCTCTCCCTCGATCAGCGCGACGACCTTGCGAGCTTCGTGCCAGGCCTGCCGCCCGCCGGCTTCGTCCGGGTGGCGCGCGCGCTGCGTGAGGAGGATCGCCTCGACCTGGTGTTGCCCCACGCGAGCCCAGAGCAGCTGACGGCGCTGCTCGACCTCGACGGTTGGTCGCGCGACCGGGTCCACGTCGAGCGCGCGCGCGGGTGGCTGCTGGCGATCGTGGAGGCCTACGCCGCGGCCGACAAGCCGCGCGGCGAGCTGCTGCGCACGATCGAAGAGATGGACCCGGAGATGTGGACGATGGCGCTGCTGCCCGGGACCTCGGTGTTCGAGCTCGACCCCGAGGACGAGGAGCAGCGCGAGCAGGCGTTCGCGGCGGTGGCTTCGTTGCGGACGGTGCAGACGCCCGACGGCGGCTTCATCGTCGCGGTGCCGGACACCGATCTCGGACGGGCGGCGATCCAGGTGATCGAGCGGGTCTACGACGACGACCTGCAGTCCGGCCGTCGGCTCGCGCTCTCGCTGCGCGGAGCGATCGCGGCGCAGCTCGAGGAGGATCTGCTGCGGTGGCGCAGCGGCCGCCTCGCCGACCTCGGCTTCGTCGCGTGGGAGGAGGCGATGAAGCTCCTGCGTCCGCTCGACGTGAAGGCGGCCCGCGAGGCCGCCGGCGAGACGAGGGTGGTCGTTCCCGTGGCGGACGGCGAGCCGGCGCTGGCGGCCTTCCCCTCGTCGCCCGGCGGGGCGCTGCGGCGGGCGCTGGCGGCGCTGGGCCCGCGCGAGCGCGGGGTGCGGGCCCGCGAGTTCGCGCTCCTGGTCAACGAGCTGATGTCCGCTCAGCGCCTCGAGCCCGGCGACGCGAAGGCGCAGGAGCGGGCCTTCTTCCAGGCGGAGGCGACCCTCGGGGTGGGGCTCGACCTGCTGGTGTCCGGGCTCGGGCTCGGGCAGGCCGAGACCGACGCCTTCCTCGCCGGACGCGTCGCCGCGCTCGGGCTCCGCGGGGTCTTCCGCGTCGGCTACGGGCCGCTGGCGACGCTCCGCAAGGCGGCGCTGTCGCTGCACCGCGAGGGGCGCGTCTCGCTCGCGCGGATCGGGTCGCTGCTCGACCGACCGTGGGGGCCCGCGCTCGAGGGCCTGTCGCGCTGGATGCCTGAGCTGCCGATCGAGGCGACCAGCGCGGGGACGCGGCCGATCGCCTCGCTCCGCGACGTCGCCCGCGCGACCGAGCTGCTGGCCCAGGCCGGCGCGCTGGCGGAGCTGACCTTCCGCGGCTACGGGGTGGACCCCCAGTGGGTCTCTCGCGTCGACGAGCCCGAGCGGCTCACCCTCGGCGACCTGGTCCGCACCGCGGCGATCCTCACGCACCTGTCCCCAGGGGCATCCTTCGCGCCGCTCGCCGCCGAAGAGCTGGAGCGCGCGCAGGGTCTCCTGCTAGCGAGCGGGCGCCTCACGCCGGCGCTCGCCGCCGACCTCCGCCGCCGCTGCCTGGCGATCGGCGCGCCCCAGCACGCGGAGGCCTTCGTCCAGGCGCTCCTCGGCCGCCTCGAGGTCGAGCTCGCCAGCCTCGAGCGCGACGCAGAGGGGAGGATCGACCTCGCGCGGGTCGGCGGGATGATCACGATCCAGCGCGTCGCGGTGTGGCTGAAGACCGGCCTCAGCGCGAGAGCCTAGCCGGATCTCGACGCCGCCCGCCCGCGTCGGCGGGCTACAACGCGGGTCCGCGGCGATGCGCCCGATCGAGGGCACTCGGGCTTGGTGTGGGGGCTAGGGCTCCACAAAGATCTCGGCCGCGTTCATCACGCGGAGCCCCCGCTCAAACCACCGTCCGAGGGTTGCGGGATCGCGGCACTCGCGGACCCTCGCGTCTTGCGCGGGCGTCAGCGTCAGGCCGCGGTGCTGCAGAAGCACCAGCAGACCCGCGAGCAAGCCCTCGGCCTTGCCCTCGGTCTTGCCCTCGGCCCTTCCCTCGGCCTTGCCCTCGGTCTTGCCTTCTGCGCGGCTCAGGGCGCGCAGCTCGTCCAGGCTGCGGACGCCGTGCTGGCCGAGGGAGTTCCGGAGCACGGCCGCGAGGGCCGCGTCCGGCTCGACGAGCGCGCGGACGGGGACCGGATAGTCGAGCAGCCCGGGCGCGACGAGCTCCGCGTCCGCGCCGACGGTCCGCATCAGCGCGCCACGCTCATGGATGTCGACGCGTAAGGGTCCGACCAGGTGCACCACCCAGATGAGCTGCGTACCGGCCTCGAGCAGCTCGACGATCTTCCGCTCGAGCTGGCGCAGATCCTGACCGGCGCCCGCGTACTCGACCGCGAGCGGCGGGGCTTTGGTCTGCCACCCGAGACCCGGTTCGACGCCGATCGCCAGGTCGGGTGCGCGGAGGTTGCGATCCTCATTGAACACGATCCCGGGATCCGCACCCACGAGGCCGCGGGTCGCTGGATCAGAGGCGAGGACCGCGCCCCCGAGGATGTTCGCGGTGGCGTGGCGTCCGCCCGCCGGGAGGCACTCGATCCGGTGCCCATCCGAGAGCTCGTAGGGGTCGCCCTCACGGGCCTCCGAAGCACGGTGAGGACCTGGGGCGGAGTACGCTCCTGACTGGGCGCCAGGCGCGAGGAAGGCGCGCTCGGACATGACTCTACAAGAATAGCACAGGGCGCGGGCAGGCTCGCCCCGCCCGTCAGCCGGGCGAGACCGGGAAGTCGCGGACGCGCAGCACGGAACCATCCTGCAGCGTGAAGGTCACCTGGACGTTGGCGAAGCGCCCGATCAGCCGCAATTGTGCGAGCAAGGGGCCGAGGTCCTCGCGGGAGCGGACCGAGTTGCCCGCGATCTCGGAGAGGCGGGCGCCGAGCAGCGCCTCGTGCCCGCGGGCGCGGGCGATCGGCGCGTCGGTCCGGAGGGCGCGGACGATCGGCTCGGTGCGGGTCTCGTCGAGGCGCAGGCCGAGGAGCGCGTCGGCGTCGATCAGGATCTGCTGGTCGGGCGGCGCGGCGGCGACAGGGATGTTCAGCTCGAGACGATCAGCGCCGCGGACGACGGCGACCCGGAGGATCTCGCTCGGGAGCAGGCCGCGGACGGTGGCGACGAAGTCGCTGGCCAGGCGGGCCTGGGCCGCGTCGCCGGCGCCGAAGGCGTCGAAGCGGCGGCCCTGCGCCTCGACGATGATGTCGCCGACGCGCAGGCCAGCGGCCGCGGCCGGTCGGCCCTCGATGACGCGCCCGACGGTGAGTCCGATCTTGTAGCCGAGGGCGCGCGCGCCCTCGCCGATGTCGCGGCTCGGCACGACCTCGGCGCCGACCTGGCCCGAGCTCGCGGCCTCGCCGGTGCGCAGCGCCTCGAGCAAGGCCTGGATGTGATCGATCGGGATCGCGAACGCGATCCCCTGGGCGCGGTCGAGGGTCGCGGTGGTGATCCCGACGACCTCGCCCCGGAGGTTGAAGAGGGGCCCGCCCGAGTTGCCGAGGTTGATCGCGGCGTCGAGCTGGATCAGCGGGGTCTGCCGGCTGCGCAGGATGTTGGTGCGGCCGACCGCGGAGACGATCCCCTGGGCGACGCTGTGGTCGAGCCCGAGCGGGGTGCCGACGGCGAACACGGACTCGCCGACCTGGAGCGCGCCCGAGCTGCCGCGCGCGGCG
>CAZMML010000317.1:0-5171 GCA_964567335.1 uncultured Nannocystis sp.
GCGACGCCCTATCTCGCCTTCACGCTGCAGGACGGCTGGGGCGACCACCCGGTGAGCGCGAGCCTGGTCGGTCAGCCGATCTCGCTGCTGCAGGTGCGGGAGCTCAGCGTCGAGCCGCCGGCGACCTTCCTGATCCAGACGACCGAGCAAGGCTGGGCGGAGGCGGACGTGTTGGGGTTCAGCCGCGGGGATCTGCCGCGCCTGGACGAGGGGGCCGACCGCGTCGGGCCGGTGCCGGTGGCGGCGGCGGGGACGCTGGGGACCTCGCGCGCGGTGGTGGTGGGATCGGCGGACTTCGCCCTCAACGCGATGCTCCGCGAGGACATCGCCTACGACCGCGGCCGCGACTTCATCCTCAACGCGGTCGGGTGGCTGACGCAGCGCGAGGCGCTGCTCGGGCTGCGCCCGCGCCCGCGCGAGCACGTGAAGCTGGTGCTGCAAGAAGATCAACTGGAGCGGGTCAGCCTGATGTGCCTGCTCGGGCTGCCGGGCTTCGGGGCGCTGCTCGGGGCGATGGTGCTGTGGAGACGGCGTACGTGAGGAGGCCGCGGATCAGCCCGCTGACCTGGGCGCTGGCGGCGTCGACGCTGGCGAGCGCGGCGCTGCTGCGCCTCGATCCGTGGGCGCCGCAGCGACCCGCGGCGCCCATCTACAGCGCGTCGTCGGCGGCCCGGCGGGTGTTCCCGGAGCTCGGCGAGGCGGAGCTCGGCGCGGCGTCGATCTCCCTGAGGCGCGGCACGTCGACGATCCGGCTCGAACCCGGCGAGGGCGGACAGCACGTGGTGATCCGCGACGGAGAGGTGCTCGGCTGGACGGACGCGGAGGCGCTGGGGGGGCTGTGGAGCTCGCTGCGGATGGCGACGACGCTGCGGGCGGTGGCCGCGGGGAGCTCGCTCGGGCCGCAGCAGGGCGAGCTCGCGGTCGAGCGCGCGGGCGGGCGCGAGGCGGTCCAGCTCCACGGACCGGCGAGCGACGGGGTCGGGGTCTACGCGGAGATCGCCGGGGCGGGGACCTGGGTGGTCGAGCCGGAGCTGGCGGACGCGCTGGCCCAGCCGGCCGAGGCCTGGCTGTCGCGCCGCCTCCTGCCTCTCGAGCCAGGTGAGATCGCGGAGGTGCGGATCGGCGAGATGCTCCTGGCGCGCGGTCCGGACGGGCTCTGGCGGGTGGAGGCCGGGGGCCCGGCGCACCTGCTGAGCGAGCAGGCGGTGGCGCTGCGCCTGGATCGGATCGTGGGCGCGGCCTTCGAGCCGCTCGCGGCGGCCGGCGCGGCGGTCGAGCCGGCGATCGAGCTGGTCGATCGCGGCGGGCGGCGCTGGCAGGTCCGGCTCGGCGGGCCCTGCGGGGAGGAGGGGCAGCGGATCGCGGAGCGCGGGCCGGGGCTGCGCGGGTGCGTCGACGGGTCGATCGCGGAGCCGTGGCCCCTGGCTTCGCCCGAGAGCGGGCTGGTGGAGCCGCAGCTGGTGCCCTACGCCTATGGGCGGGTGCTCGCGGTGCAGCAGGAGGCGCCCGCGCGCCTGCGCCTGCGCCGCTTCGGCGGGGGATGGCTGCTGGAACAGGAGGGCTCGGCGCAGGATCTCTCGGAGCCGGAGGTGTTCCGCTGGTGGAGCGCGCTGCAGACGGCGCCGGTGGAGGTCTTGCCGGCGGACGCCGCGGCGATGGAGGTGCAGGCCGACCTCGTCGTCGAGAGCGACAGCGGACAGCGGCTGCGCCTCCGCTGCGGCCCGGCGGGGGCGCTCGCGCTGGCGTGTCGGCGCGACGAGGGGCCGCCGCTGGCGGTGACGGCGGGTGAGCCCCCGATCCTGGCCTTCACGCGCGAGACCTTCGCCGATCGCCGCCTGCTCTCGCTGCGCGCCGGCGAGGTGCGCGAGCTCGAGGTGCTGCCCGGACCGGGGAGCGCGGTGGTCCGTCAGGGGGTGCGCCTCGACCTCGGGGTGTGGCGCCTCGACGCGCCGGTCCACCCCGACGCGAACGCGGCGCTCGACGAGGTGCGCCTCGAGGCGATGCTGGCGGCGCTCGAGTCGGCGCGCGCGGAGGCCTGGACGACGCCGCCAGCGACGGCTCCGCTGCGGATCCTCCGGGCCTCGCGCGCGGGCGGGGAGCCGACGAGCGTCGAGCTCTACGAGGGCTGCGTGGTGCGCGTGCAGGCGGAGGGGCGCGCGGCGCGGGTGAGCGGGCCCGCCTGTGCGGCGCTGGGAGACGACCTCCTCTACAACGACCCCTTGCGGGCTTGGCTGGGGCAGGCGCGGCGGATCGAGGCGCGCGCGGGGGAGCGGAGCGCGACGGCGCTGCGGGACACGGAGGGGTCGCTGTCGATGTCCGGCGACCCGGAGCTCATCGCGGCGCTCGCGGGTTGGGAGGAGTTCCGCGCGCAGGGGATCGAGCGCGGGGAGCCGCCAGGGGCGCCTGCGGCGAGCGCGAAGATCCACCGCGACGGGGCCGTGGCGGTGGAGTTCGAGGTCGGACCGGGGCTCGATCCGCAATGGGCGCGCCTCCGCGGGGCCGACTGGTACTACCGCGGCGGGCGCGTCCAGGAGTGAGGGGTCAGCCGCCGACCTTCATGCCGAGGTTGGCGACGGTGAAGCCCCACAGGTCGGTCCACTCCTCGATCTGCTTTCCGGTCGGCTTGCCGGCGCCGTGGCCGGCGCGGACGTCGATGCGGATCATCGCCGGACGCGGCCCGGCCTGCGCGGCCTGGAGCGCGGCCGCGAACTTGTAGCTGTGGCCCGGGACGACGCGGTCGTCGTGGTCGGCGGTGTAGACGAGGGTCGCCGGGTAGGCGGTGCCGGCCTTGAGGTTGTGCAGCGGCGAGTAGGCATGGAGCGCCTTGAACTCGGTCGGATCCTCGGAGGAGCCGTAGTCGGAGACCCAGGCCCAGCCGATCGTGAAGCGGTGGAAGCGGAGCATGTCCATGACGCCGACGCCGGGGAGGGCGACCGCGAAGAGGTCGGGGCGCTGGGTCATGGCGGCGCCGACGAGGAGGCCGCCGTTGCTGCGACCGCCGATCGCGAGCTTCTCGCGGGAGGTGATCTTCTCGGCGATCAGGTACTCGGCGGCGGCGATGAAGTCGTCGAAGACGTTCTGCTTGCGCAGCTTGGTGCCGGCGAGGTGCCACTCCTCGCCGTACTCGCCGCCGCCGCGGAGGTTCGGGATCGCCAGCACGCCGCCGAGCTCGAGCCACATGAGGTCGGGGACGCTGAAGTTGGGGGTGAGCGGGGCGTTGAAGCCGCCGTAGCCGTAGAGGTAGGTCGGGTTCTGCCCGTCGCGCGCGAGGCCCTTCTTGTGGGTGAGGAACATCGGCAGCTTGGTGCCGTCCTTGCTGGTGATGAAGACCTGCGAGGTCTCGTACTTGGACGGGTCGAAGGCGACCTTGGGCTGGCGGAAGATCGTGCTCTGGCCGGTCTTGACGTCGTAGCGGAAGATCGTCGTGGGCCAGGTGTAGCTGGTGAACGCGTAGAAGGTCTCGGGGTCGCTGACCCGGCCGCCGAAGCCCGCGGCCGTGCCGAGGCCGGGGAGGGCGAGCTCGCGCTCGAGCTTGCCGCCGGCGGCGAAGACCCGCGCGACGCTGCGGGCGTCCTTGAGGTAGCCGGCGATGAAGCGGTCGCCCACGTGGCTGACGCCGCGCAGGGTCTCGGGCGCCTCGGGGATCAGGGTCTTCCAGGTCGCGGGCTCGGCGGCGTCCTTCTTGCGCAGATCGACGGCGACGAGGCGCCCGCGGGCGGCGTCCTTGGTGGTGACGAAGTAGAGGACCGGACCCTTGTTGCCGACGAAGGTGTAGTCGGCGTCGAACTTGGTCAGGAGCTCGCGCACGGGCGCCTTGCCGACGCCGCCGGCGAGCTCTTGCACGAACACGGCGTTCTTGTCGGCGGAGCCCTCCCACACGCGGATCACGAGGTAGCGGCCGTCGTCGCTGACCTCGGCGCCGAAGCCCCACTTGGGCTGATCCTTGCGCTCGTAGACGAGGATGTCGTCGGTCTGGGGGGTGCCGAGGCGGTGGTAGTAGAGCTTCTGGAACTCGTTCTTGCCCTTGAGCGCGTCGCCCTCCTTGGGGGCGTCGTAGCGGCTGTAGAAGAAGCCCTTGCTGTCCTTGGTCCAGGCGGCGCCCGAGAACTTGATCCACTGGACGAGGTCGGGCAGGTCCTTGCCGGTGGCGATCTCGCGGACGCGGTACTCCTGCCAGTCAGAGCCGGCGGCGGCGAGGCCGTAGGCGAGGTACTTGCCGTCGCGGCTGATCGCGGTGCCGCTGAGCGCGACGGTGCCGTCCTGCGAGAGGGTATTGGGGTCGATCAGGACGCGCGGCGCGGCGTCCAGAGAGTCGGCGACGTAGAGGACGCTCTGGTTCTGCAGGCCGTCGTTGCGGGTGTAGAAGTACTTGCCGCCCTCGCGCACGGGGACGCCGAAGCGCTCGTAGTTCCACAGCTCGGTGAGGCGGGCCCGGATCGCGTCGCGCTCCTTGATCCCGCCGAGGAAGCCGAAGGTGAGCTTGTTCTGCGCCTCGACCCAGGCGCGCGTGTCGGGGGTGTCGAGGTCCTCGAGCCAGCGGTAGGGATCGGCGACCTTGGTGCCGTGGTAGTCGTCGACGACGTCGCCCTTGCGAGTGACGGGGTAGGCGAAGCCGCTCTTGCTCGTGGGCGCCGGATCGGCGGGCGCGACGCCGGTCGGCTCGGTGATCGGGCGATCGCCGGGCTCCACGGTCGGCGTCGGCTTGCAGGCGAGGAGGAGGGCGGCGCTCAACCATACGAGGGGCGAAAGGGGGCGAAACATCGGGATCTCCGGCTGACCCTATATCGACCCCGCAGGCCGGGGACAAGGTTCTGACCCGGCGACGTCGGCGGGCTCACAAGGCGCCGAGGTCGAGCGGCCCGGGGCTGATCCGCGCGAGCGAGAAGTCGGGGACGAGGTCGCCGGCGCTCACCTCGCCGACCTGGGGCCCGATCAGGCCGACGCTGCGGGCGAGGGCCGCGACGACGCGCCGGGGCGGGGCGCCCCCGGCCCGCAGGGCGCCGAGGTCCGGGGCGCCGTCCCGCTTGCTGAGCTTGGCTCCGCCGGGTCCGAGGATCAGCGGGACATGGGCGAAGGTCGGGACCGCGGCGCCGAGGGCCTGAAAGAGGGCGATCTGGCGTGGGGTGCTGGCGAGGAGGTCGGCGCCGCGGACGACGTCGCTGATCGCCATC
>CAZMML010000318.1:0-5168 GCA_964567335.1 uncultured Nannocystis sp.
TGCGGATCTCCTCGATCACGATCGCGTCCGCCGCCCGCAGCAGCTCGCAGCGCGCGTGCGTCACCTCGCCGAGGACCCGCACCGCCAGCCCGGGGCCCGGGAAGGGGTGGCGCCACACCATCGCCTCGGGCATCCCGAGCAGCGCGCCGAGCCGGCGCACCTCGTCCTTGAAGAGCTCGCGCAGCGGCTCGACCACCCCCATCCGCATGCGCTCCGGCAGCCCGCCGACGTTGTGGTGGGTCTTGATCGTCACCGACGCCCCGCGGAGGTTCACGCTCTCGATCACGTCGGGGTAGAGCGTCCCCTGGACCAGGAAGTCGGCCCCGCCGAGGCGACGGGCCTCCTCTTCGAACACGTCGATGAAGGTCGCGCCGATCCGCTTGCGCTTCACCTCCGGGTCCGTCACTCCCGCGAGCGCCGACAGGAAGCGCTCGCTCGCGTCCGCCACCACCAGCGGGTTGGCGAGGCGGCCCGCGAACATCCGCTCGACCTCCACCCGCTCGTCGCGTCGGAGCAGCCCGTTGTCGACGAACACGCAGTGCAGGCGGGACCCGATCGCCCGCTCGACCAGCAGCGCCGCCACCGACGAGTCGACCCCGCCCGAGAGCCCGCAGAGGACCGTCCCGCGCGGGCCCACGCGCGTCTGCACCGCCGTGATCGCCTCGTCGACGAAGCGCGCCGGGGTCCAGTCGCGCTCGAAGCCCGCCGCGTCGAGGAAGGCCGCCAACACCTCCTCGCCGCATGCCGTGTGGGTGACCTCCGGGTGGAATTGCACCCCCCACAGGCGCCGATCCAGGTCGGCGACCGCCGCGAACTCGCAGCTCGACGACGACCCGAGGCGGATGAAGCCCGGCGGGAGCGCGGCGACCCGGTCGCCGTGGCTCATCCACACCTGCGTCGCCTCGCCCGCGCGCAGGCGGGCGAGCGGCCCTGCTGCGCGCTCGACCGTCAGGGTCGCGGCCCCGTACTCGCGGTGGCTGGCCTTGGCGACCTGTCCGCCGCACCCGGCGACGATCAGGTAGAGCCCGTAGCAGATCCCGAGCACCGGCCGTCCGAGCTCGAGCACCGCCGGGTCGAGCTGCGGCGCGCCCTCGTCGTAGAGCGAGGCCGGGCCGCCGCTGAGGATGATCGCCTTCGGGTCGCGCGCCGCGATCTTCGCGGCCGGGGTGTGGAAGGGCAGGATCTCCGCGTAGACGCCGAGCTCGCGGACCCGCCGCGCGATCAACTGCGTCACCTGGGAGCCGAAGTCGAGGACGACGAGGGTCTGGTGGGCCATCTCACTCCAGCCGGTAGTTCGGCGCTTCCTTGGTGATGATCACGTCGTGGACGTGGCTCTCGCGCAGCCCTTGCGCGGTGATCTTGCGGAACACCGCGCCGGCGCGCAGGGCCGCGAGATCCGGCGCCCCGCAGTAGCCCATCCCGGAGCGGACTCCGCCGACGATCTGGTAGAGGCTGTCCGCGAGCGGGCCGCGGTAGGGCACGCGGCCCTCGATGCCCTCGGGGACCAGCTTGCGCTCGTCGGCGACCGCGCCCTGGAAGTAGCGGTCCTTGCTGCCCGCCTTCATCGCCCCGAGCGAGCCCATCCCGCGGTAGACCTTGTAGCTGCGCCCCTGGTAGAGCACCAGCTCACCCGGCGCCTCGTCGGTGCCGGCGAAGAGCGAGCCGATCATCACGGACTCTGCCCCGGCCGCGAGCGCCTTCACCACGTCGCCCGAGTACTTGATCCCGCCGTCGGCGATGATGGGTGCCCCGAGGCGCGCCGCCTCGCGCGCGCACTCCATGATCGCCGACACCTGAGGCACCCCGACCCCGGCCACCACCCGGGTCGTGCAGATCGAGCCCGGCCCGATGCCCACCTTCACCGCGTCCGCGCCCGCCTCCACCAGCGCCCGGTAGCCCTCCGGCGTCGCCACGTTGCCGGCGATCAGCTGCACCGAGGAGAAGTCGGACCGCAGCGCGCGCACGACCTCGAGCACCCCCTTCGAGTGTCCGTGGGCCGTGTCGACGACGATCACGTCGGCGCCGGCGTCGACCAGCGCCGTCACCCGCGCTTGGGTGTCCGCACCCACACCCACCGCGGCGCCGACGCGCAGGCGCCCGGCCGCGTCCTTGATCGCGTGCGGGTGCGTCTGCGCGTTGCGGATGTCCTTGACGGTGATGAGGCCGAGCAGGTCCCCGCGGGCGTCGACCACCAGCAGCTTCTCGATCCGGTGGCGGTGGAGGAGGTGGAGCGCCTCTTCGAGCGCGATCCCCTGGCGCACGCTGATCGGGTCCTTGGTCATCACGCGCCCGACCGCCTGGTCGAGGTTGGTCTCGAAGCGCACGTCGCGGCTCGTCAGGATCCCGACGGGGCGCCGCCCCTCGACCACCGGAAGGCCCGAGAAGCCGTGCGCGTGCATCAGCGCGAGCGCCTCGCGCAGGGTCTGATCGGGCGTCACGGTGATCGGGTCGACCACCATCCCGCTCTCGCTGCGCTTGACCCTTCGCACCTCGAGCGCCTGCTGCTCGGGCGAGAGGTTCTTGTGGATGATCCCGAGGCCGCCGTGGCGCGCCATGCAGATCGCCGTCGCCGCCTCGGTCACCGTGTCCATCGCCGCCGATACGAGCGGAATGCTCAGCGTGATCTCCCGCGTGAGCCGCGTGTGCACCTCGACCTGAGCCGGCAGGACCGCGCTATACGCAGGGACGAGCAGCACGTCGTCGAAGGTCAGGGCCTCGCGGATCTCAAACTCAGCCATGCCAGCCTCCCGGTGGGCGGGAGAGTAGCGGGGCGCGGCCCCACGCGCGGCCGCTGCACAACGTGCGTTAGCTGACGACTTCGCGCATGCCGGCGATTGGCGGCGTCCGCCCCCCTCACCCCCCCTCAGATGCGATACGCTGGCGGTTGGCCGAGACGAGCTCCACGTGACCCTCGACAAGTCCATCGACGGCTTCGCCGATCGCGTGGTCACGGTCCTGACCCCGCTGCTCGGCCCGCACACCGCCAAGCGTGCCCTGGCCATGATCTGCAAGCGCGCCGGCAAGGAGCCCGAGCAGCTCGGCCCCGGCGACCTCGAGCTCGCCCAGACCACCTTGCGACCCATGTTGCGCACGCTCATCGGCAACGAGGTCACCATCCGCGTGCTCGCCGACCTCGCCGTGAAGGAGGCGGTGTGAAGCCCGAGCGCTCCGTGTTCTTGAGCCTCGCCCCGCGCCAGTGGGCGCTGGGCTTCTGCGCGGTCGCCCTGGTCGGCCGCGCTGGCCTCGACCAGGCCGGCCTCGGCGAGCAGTGGCAGCGCCTGGTCGAGCTCGCCTGCGCGATCCTCGTCGGCGATGTCGTCGTCCAGTTCAGCGCGGATGACCCGCCGCGGCGGCCCTGGACCGCCCTCTTCGTCTCCATGCTGATCGTCCCGATCGCCCGCCTCTCGACCTGGCTCGGGTGGACGGTCGCCGAGATCCAGGTCCGCAACCTCCTCTTCATCACCGGCAACCTGGTCCTGGCCGGCTCGGTGATCGGCTTCGCCCGCGTGCTCGGCGGCTCCGAGCTGCTCTCTGACCGCACCGGCGTCGCCCGCGTGCGCGCGAGCCTCACCGTCTCCGCGATCGCCGGCGCCGCGCTCGTCTTCATCGGCTACAACATCTACGAGCTGATCGCGCGCGGCCCCCCGACCACCCGCGACGGCTGGGCCAGCGCCATCACCAACGCCGTCAGCTGCTTCTCCGACGGCATGATGTTCGCTGGCGGGCTCTACCTCGTCTGGCTCCTGCGCCCCCTGATCGGCGGGATCCTCGCCCTGCCCTACGTCATGATGGCCCTCGCGGGCGCGCTCTTCCTGATCCTCGACGTCCTCTTGATCGGCCTCGGCGCCGTCGCCCAGACCGACGTCGCCAACACCACCGTCCACATCCTCGGCACCCTCGCCTACGCCTGCTTCGGCGCCGCCGCGGTGGTCCAGCTCCGCCTACTTCGCAGCGCCCGCGCCGCCTGAGCCGAGCCACAGGTCGAGCCAGGCCAGCACCTCGGCGTGCCACTGCTTGCTGTTCGCCGGCCGCAGCACCCAGTGGTTCTCGTCCGGGAAGTGGAGGAAGCGGCTCGGGATCCCCCGCCGCTGCAGCGCCGTGAAGGCCGCGATCCCCTGCGTGTCGGAGATCCGGTAGTCGAGCCCGCCGTGGATCACCAGCATCGGCACGCTCCAGCGATCGACGTGGTTGACCGGGTTGAAGCGCTCGTGCTGCGCCACCTTCTCCCAGTAGGGTCCGCCCTGCTCGCGCTCCGCGAACCACAGCTCCTCGGTCGCGTAGTACATCATCCGGTGGTCGAACACGCCGTCGTGGCTCACCAGGCAGCGGAAGGGCGCCTGCCACTGCCCCGCGATCCAGTTGACCATGAAGCCGCCGTAGCTCGCCCCGAGCGCGCACACCCGCGACCCATCGAGCTCGGGGTAGCGAGCCAGCGCCGCCGCGAGCCCCTTCTGCAGGTCGACCAGGGGCCCGCCGCCCCAGTCGGCCTGGATCGCGTCGGTGAAGGCCTGCCCGTAGCCGGTCGAACCGTGGAAGTCGATCATCACCGCCGCGTAGCCCGCGCCCGCGTACACCTGCGGGTGCCAGCGGAAGCTCCAGCGATCGCCGAAGGACCCCTGAGGCCCGCCGTGGATCAGGAAGGCGACCGGCACCTTCGCCCCGGCCGCGAGGCCCGGCGGCCGCACCACCCACCCGTACACGTCCTCGTCCTTGTGGCCCTTGAAGCGGAACTGCTCCGCCGTACCGAGCTCGATCCGCTCCAGCTTCGCCGCGTTCCAGCGCGTCACCGTCGCCAGCTCCCCGGTCGCGCTGGCCGTGAAGATCTCGTCCGGAGCCGTGAGGTCGTTGCGCAGGAAGAGCACGCGCTCGCCGGCCCGCGCCAGCGCGTGGATCGCTCCGCCCGCGAGCACCGGCCGCGCCTGCCCGCTCGCGACGTCGAGCGCGAAGAGCGAGGTGCGCCCGAGGTCGTCGGCCGTCGCGTAGATCGTCGCCCCGTCGCGGCTGAAGAGGAACTCCTCGATCGAGCGGTCCCAGCCCGCGCTCAGCGTCCGCGCCGGTCCTTCCGGCCATGGCTGAAGGACCAGCTGGAATTGGTCCGCCTCGTAGCCCGGGCGGCGCATCGCCAGGTAGGCCAGGGTCCGCCCGTCCGGCGCCCAGCGGCGAGATGC
>CAZMML010000319.1:0-5167 GCA_964567335.1 uncultured Nannocystis sp.
GTGTCGATCGTGTCAAGCGCGGCGTCGACGCCCGCGAGGCGCGCCTCTTGCAGCTCGGCGATGTGGAGCAGCACCGCCTCGCGCTCGGTCGCCGCGGCGGTCCGCTCGAGCCGGTCGCGCAGGAGGTCGACCAGATCGCTCCAGCGCTCGCGCTGGACGAAGACCCGCTCGAGCTGCGAGCGCGCCGCCTCGTGGTCGGGCTGCGCCTCGAGCACGCGTCGGTACGCGCTGACGGCCTGCTCGGCGTCGCCGAGGATCCCGAGCGCCAGGGTGGCGAGGCGCAGGAGCACCTCGATCTGCCGCGCCTCGTCGAGCGACGAGTCGGCCTCGCGCCAGTAGGCGGCCGCCAGCTCGGAGTACATCTCGGCTTGGGTCAGCGCCGTCTCGAGCGCGGGGAACACCGTGCGATCGTCGGGCCGCGCCTCGAGCAGCCGCTGGTAGAGCGGCACGGCCCGCTGCGGCGCCGCCAGCACGCCCGCCCACAGATCCGCGGCCTCGCGGACGACCGCGAGCACCACGTCGCGCACGTCGCCAGCGCCCGGCCCCCGCACGTAGTCGACGTAGAGCTGAGCCTGCGCCTCGACGCGGCCGAGCGCGACCGAGAGGCGACCGAGCAGCTCGCGGACCCCGTGATCGAGCGGATCCTCGCCGAACGCGCGGCTCGCCGTGGCGAACGCGGCGGACAGATCCTCGAGCTGATCTTCCTGGATCCGGGCGATCTTCAAGAGGATCGGGATCCGGGCGGCCAGGTCGTCTCCGGCCTCGCGGAGGCGCAGCTCCTGGACCTCGATCAGCCGCGGCCAGTCCGCGACTGCGGTGAAGACCGGCTCGAGCTGCGCGATCACCTGCGGCCGCAGGTCCTCGTCGGCCATGTAGCGGGCGAGCTGATCGGTCCCGCACACGTACTCGGGATCGGCCTTGAGCGCCTCGGCGAACTGCGCGAGGCCCTCGGAGAGGTCCCCGAGCTGATCGCGATAGAGCGTGGCCAGCCGCAGGTGGGTGTCGACCAGCTCGCGGCCCGAGAGCCCAGGGAGCCGCGCGCGCAGGAACTCCGCGAGGTCGCCCCAGCGCTCGGTCTGCTGGTAGAGCGGCCCGAGCACCGCCTGCACCTGCTCCGAGCGCTGCGCCTCGGCGCTGGTGCGCTGGTAGAGGTCGATCGCGTCCTCGAGCCGTGAGAGCTGCACGCGGTAGAGCTCCGCGGCGCGGATCAGGAGGATGTCCCGAAGGTCAGGATTGTTGGAGCGCTCGGCGCGGCGCACGAGGAGCTCCGCGAGGGCCGTGAAGTCGCCCTCGCGCACGAGCACCAGCTCGAGCGCCTCGGCGGCCGCGACGTCGTCGGGGACGGCCTCGAAGAGCCGCTCGTAGGCCCGACGGGCCGCGTCGGTGCGGCCGAGGCGGCCGAACGCGACGGCCCCGATCGTCCGCAGCACCCGCTGCTGGAGCTGCGCGTCGGCGACGTTGTCGACCGCCCGCTGGTAGGCCTCGAGCAGCGCCTCAGCCCGGTCAGGCGCCTCGCCGAGCCGCTCGAGCCGGCCCAAGAGATCGGCGAGCTCCGGCTGCTCGCCGGCCTCGAAGAGCGCCTCGCAGAGGACCTCGAAGGCCCGCTGGTCGTTGCCGAGGCGCTCCTCGTGGGTCCGCGCGACCTGGAGCAGCGCCAGCATCCGCGCGCGCCCGGCCGGCTGGTGCCGCGCCTGGCGCTCCTCGAGGTCGAGCAGCGCCCGCCAATTGTGCTCCACCTCGTAGAGCGGATAGAGGATCTTGATCACCCGATCGCGGATCTCGTCGTGGGCGAGGTACTCCGTCAGCATCGCCCGCGCCCGATCGTCGGCGGGGTTGATCCGCAGCACCGCCTCGAGCAGGTCGGTCGCGTCGGCGATCCGGCCGAGCTTGTCGCCCACGACCGCCGCCGTCCGCCCGAGCAGCGCCGCGCGATCCTCCTCGTCCTGCGCGAACTCGGTGAGCCGGCGCAGGCCCTCCTCGACCTCCGGCCAGCGCTCGAGCTCGGCGTTGAGGCGGACGATCGCGTCGAGGCCGATCTGCGTCTCCTTGGGGGACACCGCGAGCGTGACGATCTCCTGGAACGCCTCGATCGCCTGGTGCGGGTCCTTGAGCTGGTCGCGGACGATCTCGCCGATCTTGCGCCACAGGCGCGAGCGTTCGAAGAGATCCTCGGTGGCCATCACGCGCTGACGGAGGATCCGGCACAGCGCCTCCCACTCCCCGCCGCCGACGTAGATCCGCTCGAGCGCGTCCATCGCGTCGTGGTTGCCCGGGTCGATGTCGAGGACCTCCTGATAGGTCGACGCGGCCGCGGTCTGGTCGCCGAGCTTGTCGGCCTGGATCTCCGCGATCTCGAGGAGGATCCGGACCTGCTCCACGTCCTTGTCGATGAAGCGGAGCAGGCTCCGCAGCACCTCCGCGAGCGCCGAGTGGTCCTGCGCCGCGCGGTGCAGCCGCGTCAGCGCCAGGGTCGAGCGCTTGGTCAACTCGAGGTCCGGCGGCTCGAGCGCCAGCAGCGCGGCGTAGGCCTTGCGCGCGCCGTCGCGGTCGTCGAGGTGGGCGTCGAGGACCACCGCGATCCGGGACAGCAGCTCGACCTTCTCGCGGTCGTCCGGCAGCTTGTCGATCGCGGCCTGCCACACCTCGACGAGCTCGCGCTGCTTCTCGAGCTCGACGCCGAGGCGCTGCAGCTCGGCGCGGGCCTCGGCGCGCAGCGGGTCGAGGAGGTAGGCCTCGCGCAGCGCCTCAAAAGCCGCCGCCGGATCCCCGAGCTCGGTCTCCTCGATGCGCGCGATCTCCAGGAGGTGCGCGGTCGCCTGATCGCCCAGGCCGAGCGACTCCGCCTGCGACTTCCGCACCCGGAGGACGCGGACCTGCGACGCGTGGTCCTTCAGCGCGAGGTAGATCGGCTCGAGCAGCGACGCGACCTGCACCCGCACGTCGGGGTGGTCGAGCAGGCGCTCGAGCAGACGGCGCGCGCCCTCGTTGCCCGGGTCCTCGCCGAGCACCTGGCTCAGCAGGTCGACCGCGCCGTACGCGTCGCTCAGCCGGTCCATCCGCAGCGCCGCGCGGCGGCAGGCCAGCGAGTGACGCAGCTCGTCGCCCTCGACCCGCTCGGCCCAGCGGCCGAGCAGCTCCTCGAGCGCGTAGTGGTCGTCCTGGCGCTCGCTCACCTCGTACATGCCGGCGAGCGTCGCCATCGCCCCGAGGTCCTCGGGGATCAGATCGAGCAGCTCCTCTGCGGTGCGGATCGCCACCTCGCGCTGATCGAGCACGTCGCGAGCGATGCGCACGATCTCGCCGAGCAGGTGCTTCTGCTCGTCCTGATCGAAGATGACGTCGCAGCGCCGGCGGTAGAGCTGCAGCAGCTCCTGGTGGGCGCCCCGCGCGACGAGCAGCGCCTCGAGCGCCTTGTAGGCGCCCTCATGGGTCTCGTCGCGCTCGAGCACCTCGGCGAAGCAAGCCTCGGCCGCGGCCGGCTGCCGGAGGTCGTCGCGGAGCGCCGCGCCGCGCGCCAGGAGCAGGTCCTTGCGCAGCGCCAGCGACTCGCGGGTGGCCGCCCGGCCCTGCGCCTCGGCCGCCTCCTCCGCGACGCGCAGGTTCTTGAGGATCTGCTCGTAGGCGCCGGCGACGAGGTCCATCCGCTGCAGCTCGCGCCCGGTCCGCTCGACCTCGGCGCGGAGCGCCGCGTCCTCAGGGTTCATCACGTAGAGCTCGCGCCGCACCCGCAGCGCGTCGGCGCGGCGGCCCTCCATCTGCCCGTAGAGGTTGGCGAGGCTCGTCAGCTGGGTCGCCCGCGCCGCTTGGTCGGGCTCCGCCATGATGATGACCTCCATCGCTTCCGCCTCGCGGCCGTGGTCGCGGACGCTGCGGTAGTAGGGCAGGAGGCCGCGCATGACCGCCAGCGCGGAGGACGGATCGGCGCGGCGCAGCACCTCGAGCGCGTCGATCGTCGGAAGGTGGTCGGGCTCGAAGTCGAGGATCTGGAGGAAGCCCGCGATCGCCTTCTGGGAGTTGCGCAGGCGGATCGCGTGGAGCTGCGAGAGCTCGAAGAGGAGCGGGATCTGCTCGTTGCCCAGCTCGACCTGGTCGAGGCGGCGCTGGAGCACGTCTGCGAGGTCAGCCCAGCGCTCGCGCGCGCGGTAGAGCCGCGTCAGCGCCTCGAGCGCGTCGCCGTCGCCGGGCGCGAGGACCAGGACCTCGCGGTAGGTCTCGATCGCCGCGTCGAGGTCGCCGACCCGGTGCTCCTGCAGCGCCCCGAGGCGGCGCAGCAGCGGCAAGCGCAGCGTGTTGTCGCGGACCGCCCCGAGGCGCTTGGCGAACACGGTCGCCAGGTCCGCCCACTGGCTGGTCGCGGTGTAGATCTCCTCGAGCGCCGCGATCGCGACCTTGTTGGTCGGGTCGAGGTCGATGATCTGCCGGAAGAAGCGCTGCGCCTCGAGCGGCTGCCCGAGCCGCTCGCGGGCGATCGTCGCCAGCTTGTCGAGCAGCTCGAGGCGCTCGGTCGTGTCGCACTCGTCGCTGGCGAGCCGGCGCTCGAAGATCGCGCTCAGCTCCTCCCAGCCGTCGGCGCGCTCCGCCGCCGCCTCGAGGCCGGCGCGCAGCACGTCGTCGCTCGGCCGCAGCTCGTACGCCCGCGCCGCCCAGTGCAGCGCCTGCTTCGGGCTGTTGAGCTTGTGCAGCGCGATGTCCCGCATGACCGCGATCAGGTCGAGGCGGTCGTCGTCGTCGGCCGCCCCCGAGAGCAGGACCTCGTAGGTCGCGAGCACCCGCGTCCAGCTCCCCTGCTCGCGGTAGATCGGCAGCAGCTCGCGCGCGACCTGCAGGTCCGCGGGCCGCAGCGCGAGCACCCGCTCGAGCGCCCGCAGGCCCCGCTCGGGCTCGCCGATGCGGTCGCGGGCGAGCCCGGCGATCCGCTGGTAGAGCGCGATCTTGTCGGCGTCGCTCGTCATCCGCTCCGCCGCGTTGTAGAGCACCTCGAGCACGTCGCCGAGCCGGCCCTGCGCCTCGTAGAGCCCGACGAGGTCGTCCCAGCGGCCCTGCTGCACGTAGGCCTCGCGCACCGCGGCCGCCGCGCGCTCGTTGGTCGGCTGCACCCGGATCACGGCCTCCCAGGTCGCTAGCGCGGCGGCCGGGTCCTTGAGCCGCTCGCCCTGAAGGACCGCCA
>CAZMML010000320.1:0-5157 GCA_964567335.1 uncultured Nannocystis sp.
CCTCCTCGTCCGCGCTCGCCGCCGACGCGTACCCGCTGGCGCTCGCGCGGACGCTGAAGGGGAAGGCCATGGTCCCCGGGCTCGCGGCCTCGAGGCGCCGCGTCACCGCGCCCGCGAACACCAGCGCCCCCTCGAGCATGAGCACGTAGTCCCACGGGTTGATGAGCGAGTCGCGGTCGAAGCCCGGCGCCGCGTTGGCCCCGCCGGCGCTGGCGGGGTGGAACTGTCCGATCGCCTTCCCCTTCACGAGCCCCCGCGCCGGATCCCCGAAGAGCGCCGCACGCAGCAGCTCCGGCGCCGGCTCGGCCACGAGCTCCGCGACCCGCTGCATCTGGTTGTTGCTGAAGTCGAGCCGCCCGTCGTTGCCTCCGGTGCCGAGCAGCGGCGGGAAGCGCAAATCGGCGTCCGCGAGCACCACCGCCGCATCGAGCCAGGCGAGCGCCGCGTCGGGCACCTCGCCGCGCAGGCGGGCGACCAGCGCCCGCTTCTGGTCCTTGTCCGGCTTCGCCTCGAGGCGCATCGCCGCGAGCACGCGCTCGCACGCCGCGATCGTCTGACGGTACGCCGCCAGGCGCTCCGAACTCGAGCCGCGGATCGCGTCGATCCCCGCGCGCTGATCGCCCGCGAAGAACCCGCTGCCCCCGTTCCAGGGCGCCACGATCGGCGTCGGCGCATAGCGCCGCGCGAAGAAGTCGACCAACGCGTCCGCGTCGAGCGACGAGCGCAGCACGAAGCGGTCGCCACGCCACGCGCCGCGGGCCGCTGGATCGACCTGCTCGGCGACGACTCGCAGCGCCCCGAGCGCCTTCAGGTAGTGCGCGAGCGGCTCCGGCGTACAGCCGCCCAGGATCACGTCGACCTGGCTCATCAGCCACCCCCCTTGCGACGCAGCGTCGCCCGCAGGTCCGCGGCGCGGACCAGCGCCTCGTAGTACGCGAGGCGGAACACCCCGTATCGGGCCACGAGGCCGAGCACCCGCGCCTGCCAGCTCGGCCCGGTCGGGCCCTCGCCGAGCTCCATCAGGCGGAGGTCCAGCGCCGCGGCCGCGGCCACCTCGCCCTCACCGAGCTCGGCGCCCGGCAGCACCTCCTCGTCCCACACCCCGCGGGCGAAGCGTCGCTCCGGCTGCGCGGGATCCCCGACCTCATCGCGGCCCGCGCGGATCGCCGTACGGACCTTCCCGTGATGCGCCGCGATGACATAGGCCCCGAGATCGTCGCCTCCCTGTGCGAGGTACGAGAGCGCGCTCGCCAGCTCATGGCGGTACCCCGGCCGCATCGTGTTACGACCGCCCTGCCTGTCACTCTTCGCCCAGGGCCCGCCAGAGCGCTGCGGGTCATCCCTGGGCAGCCCCTTGATTAACATGTCCTGAAAGGCAGGGTGTACCTTCCCGAGATCGTGCCAACGGGCGGCGCGGATCAGGTCAGCCCACGGGTGCTCCCCCCCGATCGCCGCCTGCATCGCCTGCATCGCCTCCGCACTGTCTTGCGCGTGTACGGCGAGCGTCACGTACGCGTCGCACCCGCGCGACAGCTCGTCCGCGGGGTCGGAGTCCTCCGACCCTCGGGAGGCGGCGGGCACCTCGCGGGGCACGTCCGCCTTGTCCCCGGTGAAGCCGAGCTCCTCGCTGTACCCGCCGCGCGCGAGGGGCAGGAGCAGCGTCATCCCCGGGACCACCCGCCGCGCGGGGATCCTCTCCCAACACCCCTCGACCCCCGACCAGCGCAGCGCCTCGGCGCCCGAGCGCCCGAGGAAGTCGCGCAGCGCTGTCACTCGAACGCGGCAGAGCTCGTCCTCGCCGAGCGCGCGATCGTCGGGCTCGTCCTCCCACGCCCGCCAGGCGACCAGCACGTCCGCCTCGTCCGCGTCCCGCACGTAGGGGCTGATGTCGATGTCGTGGCCCGCGAGATCGGGCTCCGTGTCGAAGAGTCCCTCGAGGTCACGCCGCCGCAGCACCGGCGGTTCCGGCTCGCCGGAGGGCTGTGGGATCGCCGAGAGCGCGTCGGGGCCAGCGTCCTTGAGCTCGCGCAGGTGACGGCGCGCCTCCGCGAGCGCTTCGCGGGTGTAGGGGAGCGCGAGCTGCTCGTCGTCCGCGAGGTCGATCCAACGGACCTGCGCGTCCGTGAACTCGCCAGCGCGGTTGCAGCGGCCGAGCCGCTGCACGATCGACGACCAGCTCGCCACCTCGGTAAAGAGCACCCGCGCCGAGATGTCGACGCCGGCCTCGATCGCCTGCGTCGACACCAGGATCCCCGCAAAGGGCGCCTGTGGGTCGAGGAGGCGCTGGCTGAGCGCCTCGCGCTCGCGCCGACGGAAGCGGGCGTGCAGCAGCTCCACCGGGACCTCGGCGCGCGCCGCCTTGTGGCCTCGCAACGCCCGGTAAAGGCCCTGCGCGCGCGCGACGTTGTTGACGACCACCAGCGTCAGCGAGCCGATCCGGTGGGTCGCCCACACCTCGGCCGCGAGCGCCTCGCTCGCGTCCTTACCCTTCGCCACGGCGATCTTGCTCGCCGCCAGCGCCTTGCGGGCCCCGAGCCTATGTGCCAGACGCGCGTCGCCGCGGTCTTCGTCGGCGAGACCGACCGAGGAGAGCCTCCGCCGCTTGTCGACGGTCTCGAGCCGGCCCTCGCTGAGCGTCGCGCTCATCCACAGGGTGTGCGCAGGCATGGCGACGCGGATCGCCTCCCGCAAGAACTGCAATTGGGCCGAGGTCGTGAGCCCCGGACCCATCAGCTGCACCTCGTCGATCACCCACAAGCAGTCGCTATTCAGCAGCGCGAAGTGCCAGGGCCAGCGATAGCGGCTCGCGCCGTAGCCGCGACAGAGCGCGCGCGACAGCAGCATATCCTGCGTCCCGATCAGGATCGCGTCGGCTTCGGGCGCCGCGTCCCAGGCGTCGCGCTCGCTACGAGGCACCCCGCCGAGCAGGCGATGGAGGCCCACTTCCCTCGTGAACCCGGCCCTCTCGAGCCACGCCTCGGCGCAGCGAAAGGTCTGGTCGACGAGCGTGCGCATCGGCAGGCAGAACACCAGGCGCCTGGGCGTGCGTCCGCGGACCGCCGGCGAAGCCATCCTCCGCCGCCAGAGCCAGCCGAGGACCGCCGCGGCCGTCTTGCCGGCCCCCGTCGGCACGGAGAGGATATCGGGCAGCTCTGGCGCGGTCGCCAGCACCTCCTGATACGGATAGGGCGCCTGACCGGTGATGGTGTTGAACCATGCCTTAAACGTCACGGGCTCTCGCAGCGAAGGATGCCACATCCTGTCGGCGCACCCCCGACGATCGATCAGGCCCCTCTCCGTGACTTTACACGGCCCCGAATGACCTCCGGAGCGACCAGACCGATTCGGCGATCCAACCAGAGAATCGTGCGGGAACGACGTGTGAGCGAACAACGCTGGCGGCGTCGATCGATCGTCCGCCCTCGCGCGACAGTCCTGGCACCTTGCCGCGACGCTTGACCAACCCGACGACCTCGCCGACCCTCGGCGCGGTGAAGGAAGAGGACGAGTCCGAGCTGCGGGCGGCCTTCCCTCGGCCGCCCCCGCTCGAGGCGGACATCGAGGCGCAGCGCGAGTTTCACCGCGTCCACGCCCTCCTCTTCGGGGCCCCGGAGGCCCCCGTCATGCTCGGCCGCTGGGAGCTCGGGCCCTTGATCGACGCCGGCGGAATGGGTCGAGTCTACCAGGCGCGTGACCCTCTCCTGTGCCGCGAGGTCGCGATCAAGGTGATGCAGCTCGCCCCGGGCGCGGACCTTGAGCGCCGCCGCGAACGCATGATGCGCGAGGCCCGGGCGATGGCCGCCGTGAAGCACGCGAGCGTGGTCACCATCCACGACGTCGGCTTCGCGGGCGGCCAGATCTACCTCGTCATGGAGCGCATCGTCGGCCAGACCCTCAGCGCCTGGCTCCGGACCCCCCGCTCCTGGCGCCAGATCGTCGACGTCTTCGCCGCCGCGGGCGACGGCCTCGCGGCGGCCCACGCCGCCCGGGTCGTCCACCGCGACGTCAAGCCTGACAACCTGCTGATCGACGAGTCGGGTCGGGTCAAGGTGATCGACTTCGGCCTCGCCCACGGCGAGCCGACCGGCGGCGCCGCTCCGGTCGGCGCCGCCCTCACGGGCGACGGCCTCATCCTCGGGACCCTCAACTACATCGCCCCCGAGCAGCTCCGCGGCGACGAGGTCTCTCCGCGGAGCGACCAGTACAGCTTCTGCCGCGCCCTCTACGAGGCCCTCCTGGACGCCAAGGCCTTCGCCTACACCACCCCGGACGAGCTCCTGGACGCCATGGCCCGCGAGGTCCCCGACTTCGTCGGCGCGCGCCGACTCCCGCGCCGCCTCCGCGCCGTCCTTCGTCGCGGCCTGTCCTTCGCGCCAGCGCATCGCTTCCCGGACATGCCCACCCTCCTCGCCGCGCTCCGGCGCGCCCGCGACGGCGGCAAGCTCGTCTGGCTCGCCGCTGCTGGCGCCGCCGCGCTCGCGGGGGGCCTCCTCGGCGCCGCGCCCGAACCGAACCCCTGCGCGCCCCTCGCGGCCCAGCGCGAGCAGATCGCGGGTCCGGCCCGCATCGCCGAGATCCACGCCGCGCTCCAACCGCTCGCCCTCGACGCCGACGCCGCGCAGCTCGCCGCCCGCTTCGTCCGCCACGTCGACGCCTGGGCCGATCTCGGCGCGCGCGCCTGCGAGGCGCAAGACGACCTGCGCACCGCGTGCCTCGCCGACCACGGCCTCACCCTCGTCGCCCTCAGCGACGAGCTCATCCACCCCAAGCCCGACCTGCTCCTCGCCCGCGACGAGCTCCTGCTCGACCTCGGCGAGCGGCTCGCCCGCTGCGACACCCCCGCCTCGCTGCCCCCTCGCCCACCACGCCAGCAGGCCGCCACCCACGTCCGCGGCCTCATCGCTCGCTCCTGGTCCGAAGAGAAGGTGGGGCGCCTCCAGGCCGCGCTTGAGCACGCCCTCCTCGCCCGCGACGCCGTCGCCGGCCTCTCCGATCCAAACCTGCGCGCCGAAGTTGAGCTCCAGCGCGGCCGCGTGCTCGCCCTCTTGCACGATCCCGCCGCCCAGAGCGCCCTCGTGGGCGCCCGCGACCTCGCGCTGGCCGAAGGCGACCTCATGGTCGCGCTCGACGCCGGGATCATCCTCGCCAAGTTCGCCG
>CAZMML010000321.1:0-5156 GCA_964567335.1 uncultured Nannocystis sp.
CGTCTCGCTGCGGACGCGCTTGGCGGCCCGGAACGCGGTCGCCAGGCAGCGATCGAGCACGCTGCCGATCGTGCCCTCGCGCTGCGCGAGCTCGAAGGCGTCCTTCACCTGGCCGAGGATCTGCGGCTCGCCGACGACCAGGCTCTCGAGGCTCGCGGCGACGCGGCAGATGTGGGCGGCCGCGGCCCGCTCGCCGCGGACGAAGGTGTGCGCGGCCAGCTCGGCGAGCGGCACGCCGCGGACCTCGGCGATCGCCTGCAGCACCCGCTCGCCCGCGCGGGCCCACTGCGGCGCGACCGCGTAGACCTCGACGCGGTTGCAGGTCGACAGCAGCATGACCTCACCGAGGCCGGCGCGCTCGCGCAAGCCCGGGAGGGCGGCCGCGACGTCACCTGTCCCGAACGCCAGACGCTCCCGCAGCTCGACGGGCGCCGTCTTGTGGTTGAGGCCGACCGCGACGATCTCCGTCATGTCCGCACCCCGTACCAGACCAGGACCAGGAGCGTGCAGGCGAAGGCCGCGAGGGTCAGGAGCGCCGAGCGGCGCCCGCGGGCGCCGAAGGCCGCGCGGGTGACCAGGATCGCGGCGCTGCACAGCCACGCCGCCCCTGACATGACGAGCTCGATCCAGCGCGAGCCGACGGCCGCCGCGCCGCCGGACTTCACGGTCCACAGCACGCCGGTGACGATGGTCAGCGTGAACACGGGGGTCACCAGCATGACCGCGTGGTAGTGGAGGCGGTCGAGCCCGGTGAGCGAGAGGCCGCCAGGCTTGGGCTTGTACTGCTTGGTCCGCAACCTTCGATCGAGCTCGAGGTAGAGCGCGGCGACGCCAGCGGCGAGGGTGAAGCCGGCGAAGCCGAGGCTGGCGAGGCCGATGTGCGCCTTCGCCAGCGCCCCGGTGGGGGCGAGGAGGGGGGCGCCGACGCTGGCGGCGCCGAACATCACCCCGAGCGAGAGGCCGAGCAGCCCGACCGGCGCGACGATCGCCCCGAGCGTCGTCGCCTTGCGCAGCCGCGACACGACGAGCGCGAGGAGCACGGCGATCAGCGAGCTGAAGCTGGTGACGAGGAAGACCGAGCCGAAGGGGTGCTCGCCGGCGACGCACTGGGCCCCGACGCAGGCGACGTGCAGGGCCGCGCCGCAGGCGAGCGCCGCCCACGCGGCGCGCAGTCGACCCTCGGAGCGCGCCAGCGACTCGGTGCCGGGCGGATCGAGCGCGTAGGCGAACGACGCGGCCCCATACGCCAGCGCCGCCAGGATGAAGAGGACCAGCATGGCCTAGGAGCTGGTCCCGAGCGCCTCGATCTGCTGCATCAGGCGGCCCCAGGTCGGGCCGTCGACGCGCACCTCGGCCCCGCGCGCGTCGACGGGGACGGCCACGAAGCCGGGGCGCACGGTGTAGGCGTAGTCGCCCAGGACGACGGAGCTCTCATAGTGATCGGCGCCGAGCTGGGCGAGCTCCTGCGAGGTCTTCACGCGGCCGACGACGTCGTGGGGATCTCTCTCGCCGCCGTCGATGCGCTCGAACCACACCGCGGGGTTGATGAAGAGGTCGACGGCGGGCGGCCCTGCGAGGCGGAGGAGGTCGCGTTCGAGGGACACGTGGCCGGTCGAGAGCCAGGTGTCGACGAGGGTCTGGGCGACGAAGATCCGCGGCATGGCCCGCCCAGGGTAGCCGCGCTCAGTCTCCCCCACAACCCTTGCGCGGGCGCCCTGTCGGCACCATGCTCCTGGACGGCGCGGCGCGAGAGCCCGCGCTGGGGCCGCGCGGCGCGGCCCGACCACGTCCCACAGTCGAGCAACTCCATGGCCTCCGACAAGCTCAGCTCCACCTCGGATGACACCTTCGAGCAAGACGTCCTCAAGTCTCCCACCCCGGTCCTGGTCGACTTCTGGGCGACCTGGTGCGGCCCCTGCCGCGCGCTCGCGCCCCACCTCGAGGCGCTCGCCGCCGAGTTCGACGGCAAGCTCAAGATCGTCAAGCTCGACACGGATCGCAACCAGAAGACGGCGATCCGCTACTCGATCACCGGGATCCCGGCGCTGCTGATCTTCAAGGGCGGCCAGCTCGTCGCCCAGCAGAACGGCGGGGCGAGCCGCAACACGATCAAGAAGTTCATCGAGGGCGCGCTCTAGCGGCCGGGCGGCCCTCCGCCGATCAGGGCTTGACGAACTTCAGCGTCATGCGGTCGCTCTCGCCGATGGCGAGGTACTTCTCGCGGTCCTTGTCGCCGTTCTCGAGCACCGGCGGCAGGGCCCAGACGCCCTTGTCGTAGTCCTTGGTGTCCTTCGGGTTGGCGCCGATCTCGGACTTCTCGACCAGCTTGAAGCCGAAGGACTCGATGCGGGCGATCACCCACTCCTCCGGGAGGTAGCCGCCCTCGGCCGTCTTCTTCGGGTCCGCCACGGGCCCCGGCTTGCCGCGGTGCTGCTCCACCCCGAGCAGGCCGCCGGGCCTAAGCGCCTTGAAGGCCGCGCCGTAGATCTGCGCGTCGGTGCCGGCCTCGACCCAGTTGTGGGTGTTGCGGAAGGTGACGATCAGGTCGACCGAGCCCTCCGGCGCGAGCACCAGCGCGGCGGGGTCAGCGACGGTGACGACCTCGACCTTGTCGTAGAGCGCAGGGTTGGCCGCGAGCTTCTCCTTGAACTTGTTGCCCGACTTGGTCTGGTAGGCGTCCGGCGGCCCGCTGGTGTCGAAGTTGGTGGCGATCAGCTTGCCGCGCTCGCGCAGCACGGGCGCGAGGATCTCGGTGAACCACCCGCCGCCGCCGGGCCAGAGCTCGACGACCGTCATGTCGCGGCGAAGGCCGAAGAAGAGGAGGGTCTCGAGCGGGTGGCGGTAGACGTCCCGGGCCTTGTTCTCGGCCGATCGGTGGTCCCCTGCGATCGCGGCGCGCAGCGCGGCGGCCGTTTCCGGGTCGGCGTCGCGGGTCGCCGCGAGCGAGGGGTCCTCCGCGGCGCCGTCCGGCGTGCGGGTGGCGGGCTGCGGCGCGCAAGCGGCGAGGAGCGCGAGAGAGAGGGAGATCCGGAGGGTGCGTGCGTTCATGCGCGGCGACCTTAGCGCGCCGCTCGCCCGCGGGCCACCGCGGCGCGGCGGGCGGTGAGGTCTGCCACGTCCCGGCGAGCGCCGCGGCCTATCAGGCGCTCGGGCGCAGGTGCTAAGCCCGCCTGCATGAAGCTCCGTGGGAGGATCCTCTGGCTGACCGACGACCCGCAGCTCCTCGCCCGCCAGCTCGACGGCGAAGATCTCGCGGCCCCCGCGTCCGGGCCGCCGCCGCTGCACTACGGCGTCAACACCGACGCGATGATCAGCGGGGCCGCGTGCACGCTGGGCTACACGGGCGACATCCTCGGGCCCTACTTCCTCGAGAACTTTAAGGAACAGGTCCAAAAAGACAGCGTGCGGAAGGGCAGCTTCCAGGTCGTCGTCGGCGGCGACGCGTATGGGTCGGGCTCGAGCCGGGAGGTCGCCGTGGTCGCGCACCAGGGGGCGGGCATCGAGCTGGTGGTGGCCCGCAGCTTCCAGCGGATCTTCCAGGAGAACATGGTGTACAGCGGGCTGCCCTTCACCACCGACTTCGGCGTGGTGGATCGGCTGCGCGCGGGCGAGGACGTCGACTTCGCCGCGCTCTCGGCGGATCTGCCGGACTTCTTCCGCGCGGTGGTCGCCAGCGGCGGGCTGCTGCGCTACGGCACCCGCCTGCTGGCGGGCGAGGTCCGCCCCTCGTACCGCACCGACGCGCCCGCGCGGCCGCTCAACTGCGTCGAGAAGATCATCGCCGCCCGCGCCTGGACCGGGGCGGGGTCCTTCGGGGTCGCCTCGGTGGCGCCCGGTGATCAGGTCCTGTGCCAGGTCGGGTTCCGCGGCGTGCACGAGTACACCGGCGGGATGGTGATGGCGCTCTACGAGCAGGAGTGGGGGAGCGCGCCGATCTTCAACCCGGAGCTCGCGGCGGCCTTCGAGGACCACTTCGTGCTGATCGACCAGCCGACGGTCCCGCTCCGGGTCAAGCGCCAGCGCCTCGACTCGGCGCGGCAGCTCCGCGACGAGATGGTCGCCGCGAGCCTGAAGAACGGGATCCGGATCCACGGGCCGGGGCAGAAGTACGACGCCGGGGTGTGCCACCGGATCGTGGTCGAGCAGTACGCCGAGCCGGGGACCATCATCGTCCTGACCGACTCGCACACGCCGACGGCCGGCGTGCTCAACACCTTCGCCTTCGGGGTCGGCTCGACCGCGATGGCCTTCGCGCTGCGGACCGGCCTGATCCCGGTCACCGTGCCGAAGACGGTGCGGATCTGGGTCACGGGCGACGCCCGCGGGGGGGTGTCGCCGAAGGACCTGATCTTGCACATCATCGGCGACCCCTACTTCCGCGAGGAGCAGTGGCGCGAGTCGCCGACCGACACCTGCGTGATCCAGATCGGCGGCCCCGGCCTCGACCAGTGGGACGTCGACGAGCTCAGCGTGCTCACGAACATGACGGTGGAGGGCGGGCTGATGACGGGGATCGTCGAGCCTTGCGCGCCGGTCCGCGCGTTCCTGAGGCAGCGGCGTCCGGGCCGCGACCTGGAGGCCGCGTTCGTCGCGCCGGACCCGGACGCGAGCTACGCCCGCACGATCACGATCGACCTCGCCGAGGTGCCGATCACGGTCGCCACGCCGGGGGACTCGCGCAACCGCAAGGCGCTCGCGGAGGTCGGCGAGGTGCCGATCCACAACGTCGTGATCGCGTCGTGCACGGGCGGCTCGCTCGCCGATCTTCGGGCGGCGGGTGAGGTCCTGCGGGGCCGCGCGTTCGCGCCGGGGGTCCGCGTCACGGTCACGCCCTCCAGCGCGGGCGTCAGCGCCGACGCGGAGCGCGAGGGCTTGCTCGATCTCTTCCGCGGGCTCGGTGCGGTCGTGACCGAGCCGGGTTGCGGCTCCTGCATCGGCAACGGGCCCGGGATCCCGCAGGACGGAGAGACGACGGCTAGCACGACGAACCGCAACTTCGACCGCCGCATGGGCGCGCCGGGTCCGGTGTACCTGGTGTCGCCGGCGGTCGCGGCGGCCTCGGCGGTGACCGGCCGGCTGACCGACCCCCGAGCGCTCGCCGGCACCCGCACGAGCACGAGGAGGCCCCGCTCGAGGAGTATGACGGCTACTCGTCC
>CAZMML010000322.1:0-5138 GCA_964567335.1 uncultured Nannocystis sp.
CGCTGGTCCTTGATGAGGCCCGGCAGGATCCGCTTGATCGCGACCTTCTTCTTGAAGCCCGCCATCGACTCGGCCTCGGCGACGTACACCTCGGCCATGCCGCCGGCGTCGAGCTTGTAGAGCGGATGGTAGCGTTGAGAGCTCATGAGCGATCAGGCGCCGCTGGGACAGCGAAAACGCGAGGGCAGTGTAACAAGGTTTCGGCTCCAGGGGCGGACTGCGATCCGCGCCGTCGCGCCAAGCCGGCTAGCCGGACGAACGGGGCGGGTCGTACTGGGTCAAGAGCAAGCGCACTACGCCGAACCAGATGTCGCTCTCCAGAACGAGCGGGATCCGCCGCCCGTCGCTGCTGAGCCACACACGCATTTTGTACACCTTCTTTCCGGGTATTGCCGCGCCGTAGCGGTCGACCCGGGTGATCATGCCTTCAAACTGCGTCACCTGGTCCGGCGCGATCCCCAGCGCCGCCGCGATCGGCGGCATGTCGTCCAGCCGTATGAGCCCCTTGGAGAGGATGTCGACCCGCAGCAAGACCGTGCCGTCGATCCCGTAGGCCTTCGCACGCTCGCCCGGCTTCAGCTCCAGCGAGCGAACCCAGGCCATGATGGAGAGCGTGTCGAAGGTGTCGATCGGCAGCCGCTTGCGGTAGACCGTCAGGCGTTCGTCGCGCTTGTCGGAGATCTCAACAAAACCCCGGCCGAAGAAGGAAGTGTTCGTCTCTCGTCGCTTGAAGGTCCCTGGCAGACCCTCGCGCCGGGTGATCGCGCCGACCTCGAGCGGGGCGCCCGACTTCGCATCTACATACGCCGCCATCTCGTAGACGAGCGTCGTCAGCAGCGCGATCACCCCGCTCGTCCGCGCCGACCCTTCCAGCCGGACTCGGTCCGGCGACCCCAGCGTCCCCGGCTCCCGGCCGACGACACCGGCCTCGGCGATGCCCGTCGGGTTCCCGCCGAAGATGATATCGAACTTGAAGTGCTCCCCTGGCTGGAGCGTGTGACCGAAGTCGGCAGGCCGCGGCGAGGGCACCTGACGCCGCGACCGGTCGACGAAGGGCGGCCGGGCGAGGTCGCCGCTGCGACCGACGAGCGGCACGAGTCCACGCTCCTCTTTGCCGACCACCGCGCTCGGCGGCTCCGCTCTCGGCAAGCGCGAGCCGTCCGCGGCAAAGATCCCGAGGTCCACCTCAGGCGCCGCGAGACGTGCGTCGAGCCGCTGCGGGGGGGCCGCAACGCGCTCCTCGCCCTCCGGCCGCGGCTGCTTCTTGGGCACGATCCGCACCGGCTCTTCGGCGTGCGCTCCTGTAGCCAGAGATGCCAGCGCCAGCGGCGTGGCGACAAGAACGGTCCGGAGAGACCGGACGCAGAAGGCGGCTGTCAGCCGTGAGAGAGAAAATGCCTGGGTCATCCGCCGCCCAGAGATGTTAGAATGCCCGCCCTTTTCCGCCAACTCCCGAGGATCGCTTGTCGCCACCCCACCACTCGCCGCGTCTCATCGTGACACAAGGCGATCCCGACGGTGTCGGCCCCGAGCTCCTCCTCCGGATCGCCGCGCAGGGCGTCCTGCGCCCTGGTGACCGCGTCGTCGCCGATCTCGACGTCCTCGCCCGCCTGGAGCGCGCGCTGGACGCTCCATGGGCCCGCGCGGGATCCGCTGCGCTGCAGGCACACCTCGTCCCTCAACCTGGAGGGCAGGTCGCGATCCTCACCCGCGGCGTGGACCTCGTCCAGGAACCCGGGCACGCGCTCGTCACCGCGCCGATCGACAAGGCGCGCTGCCACGCCGAGGGCTTCGCGTTCCCCGGCCACACCGAGTACCTCGCCAGCCGCGCGGGCGTCGCGGACTTCGCCATGCTCATGGCCGGCCCGGTCCTGCGCGTCACCCTCGCCACGATCCACGTCCCGCTGCGCGCCGTCCCGGACCTCCTCACCCCGACCTCGATCGTCCGCGCCGCCAGGCTCCTGGGGCAGGCGCTCTCGCGGCACTTCGGCGTCACCGCGCCCCGGATCGGCGTCCTCGGCCTCAACCCGCACGCCGGAGAGCGCGGCCTCCTCGGCGACGAAGAGCAGCGGATCATCACGCCCGCGCTCGCCGACCTCGACGCCTGGGCGAGCGGCATCGGCTCCCCATGCCGCTTCCTCGGCCCGCTCGCGGCTGACAGCGCCTTCGCGCTCCACGCCCGGGGTGACCTCGACGGCCTCGTCGCCATGTATCACGACCAAGGCCTCGCCCCCTTCAAGCTGCTTCATATGCGCGACGGGGTCAATATGACCCTGGGACTCCCTTATCTCCGCACCTCACCCGACCACGGCACCGCCCGCGACATCGCCGGACGCGGCATCGCCGACCCCTCGAGCATGCTCGCGGCCATCCGCCTCGCTCGGGGAGAGTTCCCATGAGCCCGACCCCCAAGTCTCCTCGCAAGACCGCCGCCGCCGCGCGGCTCCCCGCGCCTGTCGAGCCTCCGCCCGCCACACTCGCGCCCATCACACCTGCCGCACCCGTGCCCGTCGCGCCCGTCGCGCCCGTCGCACCCGCACCCGTCGCGCCCGTCGCGCCCGCGCCACAGCCGATCGCCGTGACCGTCCCGCCGCCGCCCCCGGAAGCGATCAAGATCCGCGGAGCCCGTACTCACAACCTCCAGAACATCGACCTCGAGATCCCCCGCGGTAAGCTCACGATCGTCACTGGACCCTCCGGCTCCGGGAAGTCGAGCCTCGCCTTCCACACGATCTTCGCCGAGGGTCAGCGCCGCTACGTCGAGAGCCTCTCGGCCAACGCGCGGCAATTCCTCGCCCAGCTCCCCAAGCCCGACGTCGACCTCATCGAGGGCCTCTCGCCCTCGATCGCGATCGAGCAGTGCGCCCCCGGCAAGAACCCCCGCTCGACCGTCGGCACCTCGACCGAGGTCTACGACTTCCTCCGCCTGCTCTACGCCCGCTGCGGCGAGGTCTTCAGCCACGTCAGCGGCAAACCGATGCGCCGCCACACCGTCGAGGACATGATCGCGGCGGTCCTCGCCCTCCCCATGGGCACCCGTTTCAGCGTGATCGCCCCCGTCGTCCGCGCCGCCGCCGGCGACCACAAGGACCTCCTCGACGACCTCCGGCGCCAGGGCTTCGCGCGGGTCGCCGTCGACGACGTCGTGCGCGACCTCAGCAACGAGGAGGTCGCGCTCGACCCACGGACCCGCCACTCGATCGATGTCTACGTCGACCGCCTCGTCCTCAAGGACAACGTGCGCGGCCGCCTCGCCGACTCAATCGAGACCGCGCTGCGCCTCTCAGGCGGCCAGCTCAAGGTCGTCACCATCGAGGGCCAGGAGCTCAATTTCAGCGAGCGCTTCGCCGACCTCGAGCACGGGCTCGCCTACCCCGAGCTGACCCCGAGCCTCTTCTCCTTCAACAGCCCCGACGGCGCCTGCCCCGAGTGCGACGGCCTCGGCGGCAAGCGGATCTTCGACCCGCGTCGGATCATCCCGAACGAGCACCTCAGCATCAAGGAGGGCGCGCTGCACGCCTGGACCCGCCGCGCCGGCAAGACCGGCATGCAGCAGCTCCAGGCGCTGGCCGAGCACTACAGCTTCGACCTCTACGCCCCCTGGGCCGACCTCCCCGACGACGCCAAGATCGCGATCCTCCAGGGCACCGGCTCCTACCCGATCCCCAACCTCGCCAAGAAGCCGACCCCCTTCGAGGGCGTGATCCCGAGCCTGCAGCGGCGGCTCCGCGAGGCCGAGGAGAAGGTCGACGAGGTCGACACGGACGAGGGCGGCGGCAGCCTCGACGAGATCGCCGAGCTCATGACCGAGATCACCTGCCCCGCCTGCCGCGGCCAGCGCCTGCGGCAGGAGGCCCGGATGGTCAAGATCGGCGGCTACAACATCGCCGAGCTCGCGGCCCGGCCGCTCGAGCAGCTCCTCCCCTTCCTCGAGGAGCTCGACCTCGGGCCCGAGGCCTCGGAGGTCGCCGAGGCGATCCTCGGCCAGGCCAAGCAGCGCCTCCACTTCATGATCGAGGTCGGGCTCGGCTACCTCACGCTCGACCGCACCACGCCCACGCTCTCCGGCGGCGAGGCGCAGCGGATCCGCCTGGCGACCCAGATCGGCGCCGCGCTGGTCGGCGTCACCTACATCCTCGACGAGCCGAGCATCGGCCTCCACCAGCGCGACAACGACCGCCTGATCGCCTCGCTCGTCCGCCTGCGCGACCTCGGCAACACCGTCATCGTCGTCGAGCACGACGAGGACACGATCCGCGCCGCCGACTACCTCATTGACATGGGCCCAGGCGCCGGCGCCCAGGGCGGCCGCGTCGTCGCCGCCGGACCCCTCGCGGAGGTGCTCCAGAACAAGCGCTCGCTCACCGCGGCCTTCCTCACCGGCCGCATGACGATCCCGCTGCCGGAGAAGCGCCGCGCCCCGGTCGGCGCCTCGATCATCATCAGCCGCGCCGTCGGCCACAACCTCAAGGACATCTCGGTCAAGATCCCGATAGGCGCGCTCACCTGCGTCACCGGCGTCAGCGGCTCGGGCAAGTCGAGCCTGATCATCGACACCCTCCTCCCCGAGGCCGCGCGGCGGCTCAACGGCGCCTCCTCCTTCGGGCTGCCCCACCACGGGATCTCCGGCCTCGAGCACCTCGACAAGGTCATCCACGTCGACCAGTCGCCGATCGGCCGCTCCCCGCGGAGCAACCCCGCCACCTACACCGGCATCTTCGCCGAGCTCCGCAGCCTCTTCTCCAACCTCAGCGAGTCGAAGATCCGCGGCTACCTCCCCTCGCGCTTCTCCTTCAACGTCAAGGGCGGCCGCTGCGAGTCGTGCCAGGGCGACGGCGTGCGCCGGATCGAGATGCACTTCCTCCCCGACGTCTACGTCACCTGCCGCGCCTGCGACGGGCGCCGCTACAACCGCGAGACCCTCAACGTCACCTACCGCGGCAAGAGCATCGCCGACGTGCTCGCCATGTCAGTCGCTGAGGCTTGCGACTTCTTCACCAACTACCCGAACCTCCGCCGCGGCCTCGAGACCCTCCGCGACGTCGGCCTCGGCTACGTCACCCTCGGTCAGAGCGCGCTCACGCTCTCCGGCGGCGAGGCCCAGCGGATCAAGCTCGCCCGCGAGCTCGCCCGCAAGT
>CAZMML010000323.1:0-5138 GCA_964567335.1 uncultured Nannocystis sp.
CGTGGACGGCGACGATGTGCGGATGGTTGAGCCGGGCCAGCGCCTGCGCCTCGCGTGCCAGCCGGGCCCGGGCCTCGCGGGTTGCGAGCGGGTCCGCGTCCGCCACGTGCTGCGGGTGCAGCAGCTTGAGCGCCACCTTGCGGTCGAGCTCGGGATCGTAGGCCGCGAACACCTCGCCCATCCCGCCGGCGCCGAGCTTCGACAGCACGACGTATCGACCCACCACCGTGCCGCGCTCCAGGCCCGTGGACGCGCGCCCGTGCGAGGGCGTCCTCTCGCCGAGCCCGACCGCAGCCATGGTCTCGCCGAACCCGACCGCAGCCGTGGCCGCCAGCGTCGCGTCGCCGGTGCTGGAAGACGAGCTGATCACCTTCAGCCAACATCGTACCCCGATCCAAACTGCCAGCCGAACCGCTCGCGCGGTGATCCGTCTTGCGGCAACACCCCCGCTCGTCCTCGGGACCCTTTGCATGCTCGCCTCCACCCGTCGCCCGTCGCGCCTCCTCGTCACCCGGCACCGCGCGCCGGCCCGTGGCCCGTTCGAGTGGGTTGGGAGGTGAGGACGAGGACGAAAGGGCGCCTGGCTGCGTACGGGTACGAGCGCGATCGGCTGCACCTGCGGGTCAACGGAGGAGCAGACCCTCGGCTCGACGCCAAGGCCTGGCGCGCCGCCGCGGGTGATCGCTCGAGCTTCGCGGGAGCGACGGGAGAGAGGCCGCGGTCACGGTCTCCAGGACGTCGGGAGGTCTTCGTGGCAGGCAGACAGACCACCTGGTGGGCGGCGGTGAGGATCTCGCTCGCGCGCGCCTCCAGCTTGCTCACCGAACCCCGTGTGAGGCGCCCGAAAGGGAAATCGAGGGGGCGAGATCCTCGCCATCGCGGCGTGACCGTGCGACGGCGCCAGGCGCGTGACCCGTGGGGCGGATCTGCGCCGTCCAGGCGTTGCGCCGGGGACGGCGCGGGTTATTGTCGCTGGGTGGCGGACGAGGACGGGCGGGCGGAGGCGCGGCGCGTCGCCGAGGGCACCCTCGCGGTGACCTCGCCGCCTGCGAGCGACGAGGCAGAGCCCGCGACGCGCCTCGGTGGCCTGGAGGAGACCTCGCCGCGGGCAGCCGTGAGCCGCAGCGAGGCGGAGCCCGCGACGCTCCCCGGCCGGCTCGACGCCTCGCCCTTCTCCGGGCCGTCGGCGATGCCGGCGGGCGAGGACACGGTCGCGAGTGGCTCACCCGCGTCGCCGGCTCTGGACGAGGTCCCGCGCCGGATCGGCCGCTTCGCGGTGCTTCGAAGGATCGGGAGCGGCGGCATGGGCAGCGTGTACGCGGCCTACGACGAGGAGCTCGCGCGGCGGGTCGCCATCAAGGTCCTCCACCACGGGCCGGACCTACCGCCCGAGGGCCGCGCGGCGATCGTCGCCGAGGCGCGGGCGATGGCGCGACTGTCCCACGCGAACGTGGTCCAAGTGTACGAGATCGGCGAGCATGCTGGCGAGCTCTTCCTCGTGATGGAGTACGTCGAGGGCCGGACGCTGACAACCTGGCTCAAGGAGCAGGAACACCCCTGGCCCGAGATCGTCCGGCTCTTCAGTGCCGCCGGGCAGGGTCTGGCCGCGGCGCACCGGGCGGGGCTCGTCCACCGCGACTTCAAGCCGGACAACGTGCTCGTCGACCGCGAGGGGACCCCGCGCGTCGCGGACTTCGGGCTGGCCCGGCCCGAGGGGGCGATGTCGGTGGCCGGGACGCCGATGTTCATGTCACCCGAACAGCTCCTCGGCGCGCCGACCGACGCGCGCAGCGACCAGTTCAACTTCTGCGCCGCGCTCCACGTCGCGCTCTACGGGACCGGGCCCTTCCCCGGGGAGAACCTCGCCGAGCTGACGGAGAGCGTGACGCGGGGAGAGCTGCGCCCGCGGCCCGCGGGGACGCGCGTCCCCGCGGCGCTGCACGCGGTGCTGGTCCGCGGGATGGCGAGCGACGCGGGGCGGCGCTTCCCGACGACCGAGGCGCTGCTCGAGGCGCTCCGCCTGCACCTGCCCGAGGCGACGCGGCGCCGGCCGGTCTGGCTCGCGCTGCCGCTGGTCGTGGCGGCGGCGGTGGCGGTCTGGGTCGGCACGCGCGGCGGACCTTCGGAGCCCTCGCTGGCGGAGCTGACGGCGATCGGCGCGTGGATCGTCGACGCCCGCGACGCCGCGGCGAGGGCCGAGTGGATCTACCCCGGCGAGGCGGGCAAGGCCACGGCGATCCGGACGATCCTGGCGCTCGAGCACATGCCGACCCCGGCCGAAGCCTACGCGCGCGCCAGAGCCGAGGCGCTCCGCCAGCTCTTCGCCGAGGACCTCGCGGCCCTCGGCGAGCGCTACTGGGACGACGCCGCGACCCGGTCGGTGGCGCGCGACTTCTACGCGCAGGCGCTCGTCTTCTGGCCCGACCACGCCATCGCGCTCGAGCGCAGCCGGCTCACGCCCGGGCAGGTCGCGGAGCTGCGCGCGCGCGCGGAGGAGATGTCATTCTCGCCGGCGCAACTCGAGGCAGCGGCGCCGCTGCGGGTCCTCGCGGTGACGCACGACCCGGAGCTGGTCAGCTCGTTGGCCCGGATCCGCGACGCTTGCCCGGGATCTGTCCTCGCGGACACGTCGGTGCCGGACCCCGCGTCGGCGACGTCGAGCCCGCCCGATCACCCCTCGAAGTCGCACGGGTCGAAGTTCGACCTGCGCGAGGAGGTGGAGAAGGCCCGAAGGCGGATCAAGCACCTCCGCCAGGGGAACTGAGGCGGCCCTCGGGGCCCGCTCGCTGTAGAATCGCCACGAAGATGCGGGCCACCGTCGGGGCGGGCCGCGACACCCTGGCACCTTCACGACCCTGCCGCAGCCCTGCAACCCGCCGCTGATCCTCAGGTGCGCCGCGGAGCGAGGGCTCGCGGACGAGCCGCACCAGCTCCGCGCTCACCACCCGCGGCACCTGGTCCCTACCCGTCCCGGCCACCTCGTGGATCATCCGCGTCAGCTCCTCGCCGTGGTCGGTGGCATATTGCCAGTGGCCGAAGCGCGCGAGGTGCTCGCTCGTCGGCATCCGCGTGTGGTGAAACTCCGGCTGGCCCTCGCGGCGATCGCGGAACTCGACCTCGCCCGCACCCTCACAGGGTGTCCAGCCGCACTTCCCCGCCGGGCCCTTGCTCAGGAACACCTCGGCCATCCCTCCGCGTCCGACGCGCTGCCCGACCTCGAAGCGCTGTCACGTTCCCGCGGGGTTAGAGCTGGCGCCGCGACCCACCCGACCTGCGAGGCGGCCGAAGGGCAAGAGCGGCCCCACGAGGGCTGGCGCGGCTCAGCGGAGGTAGATCGAGTAGTCGTACTGCTGGTTGCTCGACGACGACCAGTTCGCCTGCGCGCAGACGTTGTTGTTGCAGGTGTTGGTCGCCAGGGCGAAGGTGTCGGAACCGAGGAAGCCGACGCCGCCGTAGCACGGGGCCCAGCCGGCCTGGGCCTCCGAGGTCGTGCGGAAGGCCTGGCCGTTGCAGGTCTTGCCGTTGCCGTAGTTGCCGTTGCAGCAGAAGTTCATGTCGTGCCAGTTGCCGAGGCCGCCCCCGACGTTATCCTGCGGGGTCGCCTCGTGCGAGCCGATCCGGTCGCCGTCGGGCGAGCCGGTGTTGCCGGTGGTGCACTGGCCGCCGGTCTGCACGCAATGGTTGGCGTAGAGGGCGGTCGAGAGACGGACCAGCCGCTCGCCGGTCCAGACCTGCGCGATGTCCGACCCCTTCACCCCCGAGGTCATCAGGGTGTTGTCGCCGCCCTGCAGGTGGACCCGCATCGGGTCCGTCGTGACCTTGCCGAAGCTCTTCCAGCCGATCACCGTGCCCTCGTTGTGGACGACCAGCAGGATGTCCTTGGCGCCGGAGTAGTCGTTCCAGCCGGCGTTGACGTGGTCCTCGGTCAGGGCGGTCATCGCCGTGCCCTTGGTGGTGCCGTCATTCCACTTGGTGTTGCCCCACCACATGACGTGGCCGTCGGAGGTGTCGAGGTTGAGCACCAACGCCCAGCCGCCGCCGTCGATCGTCATGTTGCAGTGGACGTCGAAGGGCGCCTTGCCGCCGTTGCCGTCGGGGTCGATCGTGTAGACGCCGGACATCGCCTGGGGGTTCTGCATCAAGATCGCCGCGCAGGTCGCGGCGATCTTGCACAGGTTGTTCGTGCAGTAGCCGCTGCCGCAGTCGCCGCTGCCGCCGCAGGCCTTGTCGACCCCGCACTTGGGGCAGGTCATGCCGCCGCAGTCGACGTCGCTCTCGCCGCCGCTCTTGATCGTGTCGTCGCACGCGGGGGCCTTGCACAGGGTCGTGCACGCGTCGGCCTCGTCGGCGTTGCCGTCGTCGCAGGCCTCGACGCCGGCCTGCACGGCCCCGTCGCCGCACTTCGCGGCGAGGCAGGTCGAGAGGCAGGCGTCGGTGTCGACCATGTTGCCGTCGTCGCACTCCTCCATCGCCTGCTTGACGCCGTCGCCGCAGCTCTCGATCACGCACGCGGCGCTGCAGCCGTCGCCGTCCACGGCGTTGCCGTCGTCGCAGGCCTCGCTGCCGGCGAGGACGAGGCCGTCGCCGCAGACGTTGCTCGCGCAGGCGGCGGTGCAGGCCTTGTCGTCGCCGTTGTCCGCACCGGCGTCGCACTCCTCCGTGCCGGTGAGGACGAGGCCGTCGCCGCAGACGTTGTCCGCGCAGGCGGCGGTGCAGGCCTTGTCGTCGCCGTTGTCCGCCCCGGCGTCGCACTCCTCGCCTGGGTCGACGTTGCCGTCGCCGCACACCGGCATCGCGCCGCTGCTCGGTCCGCCGGTCGAGCTGCCCGTGGTCGTCGTCGTGACCCCGCTGGTCGGCACATCCGTCGTCACCTCGTCGGTGCCTCCTGACGCCGTCGAGGTCGCCGCGGTCGTCGTCGACATCGCCGTCGTCGACGCCGAGGTCGTGAAGGGCGTGCTCGTGCCGCCGCCGTCGTCCGCGCAGCCCGCCAGCGCCGCCGCGCACGAGACCACGATCAATTTCCCCCGCATGTGCATGCCCATCGCCCCCGTCCTCCCGCGACCGCTCGAGGCCCTCGACGATCCTAGACCGGTTTTCTCGTCCACCGTCCACTCCACTCCGCTCCGGCCCCCGCGCCT
>CAZMML010000324.1:0-5131 GCA_964567335.1 uncultured Nannocystis sp.
CGGCCCAGGGCGCGCCCTCGTAGATCGAGAGGCGCAGCTCGCCGAGGAGCGGGGCGAGGCGGTCCGCGCGCTCGGGGGTGAGGAGCGCGCCGTTGGTGGTGACGTGGAGCGCGAGCGGAGTGTCCTCGCGGAGGCGCTCCAGGAGGCGATCGAAGCCGCGGAACGCGAGCGGCTCGCCGCCCCCGAAGGCGACCTCGAGCACGCCGGCGGCCGCGAATTCGACGAGGGCCGCGTGCGCGCTCTCCTGGTCCCAGGCGCTCGCGGCCGCGCGATCGCGGGAGCAGAATTCGCAGGCGAGGTTGCAGCGGTTGGTGATCCCGAAGAGCAGCGTCCGCGGCGCGCGACGACGGATCTTGCGGGTCGCGGGGCCGTCGAAGCGGACGTTCAGGCCGCGCCGCGGATCGAACCAGAGCAGCGCCCCGTCGAGCAGGTGCGAGCGCATGCCCGGAGGCGGATCGGGGAGAGCGGCGAGATCCACGAGGGCGAGGATAGCGGGTGACGCGACGGGGCGTCCGCCCGCGCGCAAGGGCGCCGCCCGCGCCTCGGCGCGCCCCCTGCTACCCTGCACCCATGGCGGTGGACGAGGGCGAGGGATTTTACTTCGATCGGGCGAGCGCGATGCTCCCCCACTACATCGTGCCGGGCTTCGGCTTCGTGGTCCTGCGCGACCTGACCTGCGACGGGCTGATCGTCGACGGGGTCGAGCTCGCCGACCCGAAGAGCGCCCCGCACCCGCACTTCCGCGGCGGCTTCCGCGGCTACTTCAACGCCCCGCCGGGGCGGCACCGGATCGTCGCCGTGCTCGGAGAGCGACGGGCGACCTGGGACCTCGAGCTCGCGCCCAACGCCGCCGCTGTGCGGCGGCTCGACTACGACACCGCGCGGTGGGTCGACGACGAGCCCGACGTCGCGGCGCACTACCAGGCGCTCGCGCGCTCGGGGTCGATGCTGCAAGCCGGCGCGCTGCGCCCCTGGCCCGGCGCGAGCCTCTTCTTCGAGGGCGCGCCGGAGCGGGTGTGGATCGAGGGCCGGGTCGTACCCTCCTCGGCGCCGCGCGGCTTCTTCGGCGTCACCGGCGTGCCGCCGGGCGACCGGCGGGTCGTCGTCGGCGCGGCGGAGCTGTCGCTCACGCTGCCGCTCGACTGCATCGCCCTGATCTCCTGCACCGGAAGCGAGCCGGAGCTCCGCGACCCGCGCCTCGGTACGGCGATGATCCGCGTCCAGATGATGCGGGCCCGCCGCGAGGCGCTGCTCCCCTTCGACGCGCTCACCCCCGCGGCGCACCACGCCCAGTCCGCGCAGGACAACCTGGACCTCCTGACCCAGGCGCTCGGCGGCGGCGGCGGCGAGCGTCGCTTCGGCGCGGCCGACCTCGACGCGCTGCGGCGCGGCTTCGCGGCCCTCCAGGCCAGCCCGAACGAGGCGACCCTGGGCGTCTACGTCCAGGTGCTCCGCCGCTGCTACGTGATCGACCGCGAGATGGCCGCGCAGGCCGAATTCTTCGCCCGCTACGCCGCGGAGGTCCTGACCCAGGTCAGCGCGATGCCGGTGCTCAAGCAGACGGCGGCGATGACCTACCTGCGCTACCTCGCCGAGGACCTGCAGGACACCGGCGTGGAGTCGCTGGGAGCGCTGGGGCGTCGCCTCGCGGCCGCCCTGAGCTAGGGTCGCCGCCGGTACGTATCGATGCGCAGGACGCGGGCTGCGCGGCGTCGGCGCGAGGGCAGCGACGACGCGGCGAGGGAGCTCTCGGGTACCATGAGCGTGCATGGTGTGGCGCCCGCAGCTCGCTCCCCTCGTCGCGCTCGTGTGGGCCGCGTGCGTCCCCTCGGGTTCGCCGGCGGACCTCACCGACGGGAGCTCGACGAACTCGACCCGCGGGGCGGAGTCGTCCGCCGGCATCACCCTCGACCCGACGACCGGAGCCGCGACCGCGGGCTCGATGACGACCGCGAACAGCACGGGCAGCTCGACCGGCGGCTCGACCGGCGACACGGACGGTGCGCCCGCGTGTCCGCCTCCGCCCGGCCGCGCGTATGACCTCGACGGCGACGGGGTCACGGACACCGACCTCGCGCTCGTGGCGTGCGCGGTCGACCCGAATGAGACGTGTCTGCGCGCCGACTCCGATCTCCCGGGCTGGCCCGGGGGAGAGCTCGACCTCGACCTCGGCCACCCGCCCGATCCCATGGTGCGACTGGCGCCGCTCGGCGACCTCATGGGCGGCCCCATGGCCGAAGTCAGCGTCAAGACCGGCGACGAGACCCGCGTGCGGCTGCTCGTCGTCGACCTCGAGTCGGCCCAGGTCCTGGCGACCAGCGCGAGCTTCCCCGAGGGCTTCTACGGCGTCTTCGTGACCGAGGCCGGGCGCAGCGACGGCACCCTCGTCCCGCTGGCGACGGGCGAGCGGATCGCCGGCGGGACGCTCGACGGCGTGGTCTGTGTGTTCTCCCCCAACCTGTCCCAGGTGCCATGCGGCCAGGGCTTCGGCGTGTGGGACGGCCGGCCCGTGTACGCCCGTCCCTCGGTGTACTCGGCGACCCGCCAGAACCTCGCGGGCGGGTGGGTCCAGGACATCGACGGCGACGGCGAAGAGGACCTGGCGATCCCCCACTACGACATCGCGCTCGACGCCCCCCCGAGCGCGTTCTACGGCGGCTACGTCGGCGTCGCCAGCTCGGGCGCGACGCTGGGGATGACCGCCCTGCGCTTCGCGACCAAGAACCCGGTGTACGCGGCGCTGCCCGCGACCTTCGACTCGGGCCGGATCTACGGCGTGCATCACGCCTTCCCGCCGGAGGCCGGCGTGACCTCGGTGCTCGCCGTCGGCGGGCTGCCGGTCGGCTCCTTCACCGGCGACGCGTCGATCATCATGTGCAACGTCACCCGCTACGTGGCGCGCATCGACGCCCCGCTCGGCGAGCTCAACGCCGGGGCGCTCCGCTGGGGCTACTACTTCGGGTTCTACCAGGGGCTCTTCCAGGGCACCTACCCGAACCAGAGCGTGCTCAAAGAGCCTGACCTGCTGCAGGGGTGCCTGCACCGGGCCGCGGACGCGCGGGCCGCGTCCGCGGAGGGCGATCGCTTCGTCGCCTACTCGCTGTTTCAGTCGGACGTGCCGGTCGACAACTGCAAGGTCGAGCAGCTCGCCTATGTCAACGGCGGGTCGCTCGACGCGTACCTCGCGTGCGTGGCCAAGAACTTCGCGACCCGCGGCACGTGGGAGGTGCAGTGGCTCGACGAGGCGACCGGCGCGGGCGTCGGCGGCGAGAGCGGGCGCTACTTGTGGGGCTTCGTCGAGCGCCTGGTGCCAGAGCAGCAGGGCACGGCGCTGCTCGTCGAGCCGATCGCAGGGCACCCGCGCTTCGACCGGGCCGATCACGTCTCCGCGCCGCTGGTCGCCCAGGTGGCGTCGTCCGCCGGGGGCTGGCACGCCGCGACGCTCGGCGAGTTCCCCGTCGCGGGCCCGCCCAAGGTCCGCGTGGCCGCCCCCGCGCGCAACATCGGCGTCGTCTCGCAGCCCTACGTGGAGATCGAGACCCGCATCAACTGCGACGCGGAGGGCCTGGTCGACGTGGCGATGCAGGACGGCACCTGGGTCGGGTGGGACACCCGCGCGAGCGCGCTGGTCGTCAAGGATTAGGGCGGCCGAGCGAGGTCGCTACCGCGCCGCCCACCGACCGTCGCCACAGGTGTGGTCGTTTCGGAGTATGGTTGTGGCGATGCTCGCCTTCCTCTCACCGCTCGTCCTCGCCTGCTTGCAGCCCGCGGCCGAGTCCTCTGCGGAGCCGGTCGGGTCCGCAGAGGCGCCCGGAGCGCCCGTCGAGAGCGAGCGGCCGGTCCCCACCCCGTCCCGGAAGCTGGCCAGCGAGGAGGCGCTCGAGTCCTGGGAGCGAGAGCATCGGCGCCTCAAGCTCCACACCGGCCTCTCCGGCGGCTTCGCCGGCGCCATGGTGCTCACCGGGGTGCTCCTCTTCGTGGTGCCCGGACACTGCAGCAACCCGGATCCGGACTTCGGCTGCGGCGAGATCATCGTCCCCTACCTCATCGGCGCGGCGCTCTTTCCCCTGGCGCTGATCCCCACCGGCACCGGCATCTACTGGGGCGTTCGACTCCACCGCCACAAGCAGTCGCAGCCGACCGCCGTCTTGCGTCCGTCCGTCGGCGGCTTCGTGCTTCACTTCTGAGGGTCGGCGCCGACGATCGGCCACGGCGGGGCCCTCCGACGGGCGACGCGCGTGAGCGCCATCGCCCGCGCAACCGCGGTACATCGATCGACAGCCATGCGAGACCGTGACCGCTCCACCCTCCACGCGCGCGCCCTGCTGCTCGCGGCGCTGTCGGGCTGCGGCGGGGGGGAGCCTGCGCCCGCGCCCCCGTCCGCGCCCGCGCGGACGGCCACGCCGGTCACGCTCGCCGCGGACGCGTGGCACAGCTGCGCGCAGGTCCGGGGCGCGCTCCGCTGCTGGGGCACCGATCCTCTCGACGACGGGAGCGGCGCGACGTCGGTGCGGCACTTGAGGGAGCCGCGCCTCGGCGTGGCCGTGCCGGGCGTCGGCGCCGTCCGCGACCTCGACCTCGGCCTCCGCCACGGCTGCGCCGCGCTCGCGACGGGCGCGCTGGTCTGCTGGGGCCGCGTCGACGGTGACCCCTTCGAACCTGGCCCTGCCCCGGCGCGCGTCGAGGCGATGCCGGGGCCGATCGACGTCGTCGACGTCGCCGTCGGTTCCCGTCACGGGTGCGCCGTGACGCGCGCCGGCGGCGTGTGGTGCTGGGGCGTGAACGAGGAGGGGCAGCTCGGCGACGGCACGAACGAGCCGCGCGCCGCGCCGGTCGACACCGGGCTCGAGGGGATCGCCGCGGTCTCGGCCAACGGCCTCCAGACCTGCGCGCTGCGCCGCGACGGCGCGGTGTCGTGTTGGGGGGACCTCGGCGGCGACCACCGGCTCGCCCGCTCGCGCCCCTTCCCGATCGCCTGGATCACCGACGCGGTCGAGGTGTCGAGCGGCGCGCGCACGTGCATCCGCCGCGCGGGCGGGGAGGTCGAGTGCTGGTCGTGGGTGACGATCGAGGGCCAGCCCTTCACCCGACCGGCGCCGGTCCTGGGGCTCTCGCAGCCGCGCCAGATCTC
>CAZMML010000325.1:0-5129 GCA_964567335.1 uncultured Nannocystis sp.
CCGCCGTCGTCACGGTAGGCGCCGTTCCAGGGGACGCGGCCGGCGGAGACGTCGCTTTCGCGCAGGGCCCCGGGGGTGTCGAAGGCGGCGGCGTAGACGCCGCCGAGGAGGTCGAGGGCGCCGTAGGTGGGGTTGTCGACGAGGCGGATCTGGCCGAGGGCCGTCGCGCGGCGGGCGGCGCGGGCGACCGCGAAGCCGCGGTCGGTCATCGCCTCGGCGGCGAAGAAGGTCTCGGCGGGGCGGCGCTTGGGGGCGTGGACGAAGACGCCGCGGTGGCGGAGGGTGCTGCCGAATTCGTAGCTGACGCGGCTGCCGCGGGTCCGTCGCTCGACGCCGAGGTCGAAGCGGAAGGTGCCGGCGTTGGCGAAGTTGCCCTGGTCGAGCAAGAAGGGCCCCTTGTGGGCGACGATCCGGCGCACGACCTCGGGGATCACGAAGCCGAGGTCGACGTAGCCCTGGCCGTGGATGTTGGAGAGCTCGTTGATCGGGACGCCGGCGACGCTGACCTCGAGGTCGGCGCCGTGGGCGGCGTCGAAGCCGCGGAGGAAGATCTGCTGGCCCTTGCCCTCGGCGCCGTGCTGGCTGAGGAAGACGCCGGGGACGAGGCGGAGGAGGTCGTCGGCGCTGCGCCGCCGCGGGGAGGCGGCGATGTCCTCGGCCTTGACGCTGCGCTGCGAGGCGGTCCGGGGGGCGCGGCTGGTGACGACGAGGGTGCTGTAACGCGGCGGGACCTTCGCCGGTGGGTCGTGCGCGCGCGCGGCCGCGGCGAGGAGCGCGAGCGCGGCGGTGAGGATGGCCGTGGAGGCGCGCACGATGGGGCAGGGTACGCGCTGGAGGCCGCGCCGGATCAGGCGAGCGGGCGCTCGAAGGCGGGCGGCTTGCCGCGCGCCATGGCGGTGACGCCGATCTTGCTCGCGGACATGCAGAGGCTGTCGGCGGCGCGCCGCTCCTCGAGCGCGCCGGCGGCCTCCACGGGCAGCGCGTTGCAGGCCTCGATCGTGCCGGCGAGGAGCTCGCGGAGGTCGGCGTCGAGCGGGACGCCCTGCTCGTTGCGGGGGTCGACGCCGCGGTCGACGACGAGCTCCGCGGGGCCCTCGCGGCGGGCGGGCCTCGCAGTTGTCCCTCGGGCCATGTCCAGGGCGAGCGCGAAGCTGGCGCGCGGGAGGTCGCGGACGGGGACGACGCCGGAGACGAGGCCGAGGCGGGCGGCCTCGTCCGCGCCGAAGCTGTGCCCGGTGAGCAGGAGCTCGTTGATCCGCGGGGCGTGCTCGGGGGCGCTGAAGCGGTGGAGGTGGTGGCAGCCGCCGAGCCCGGGGATCACGCCGACGGTGGTCTCGGGCTGCCCGAGGACGGTCCCCTCGGCGGCGATCCGGGCGTCGCAGGCGCACGCGAGCTCGAGCCCGCCACCGAGGACGCGACCCACCAGGGCGGCGACGCTCGGCTTGCCGCCGCGGAGGCCGGCCATGGCCGCCTTCCACCCGCGGATCAGATCGAGGGCGGCGGCGTGGTCACCGAGCACGGGGGCGAAGCAGGCGACGTCGGCGCCGTGGCCGAACTCGCGGCTGAAGCGGCCGTCGGGGGCGAGGACGATCGCCTGCACGGCAGGATCCGCCTGCATGGCGGCGACGGCGCGCCCGAGCTCGGCGAGCAGGGTGTGACCGAGGGTCGGGCGCTTGAGCGAGAGGAGGCCGACGCCGTCCTTGACCGCGCGGCCGACGTAGACCTGGCCCCAACCGAGCTGTCCCCCGAGACCGGTCTCCGAGAACACGTCCAGCGGCGCGACCTCGTCGGGGCGGGTGATCTGCTGCTCGGCGAGGAAGGCGCGGGTGATCGCGGCGGCCTCGGCGAGGCCGAGCGCCTCGGCGAGGGCGGGCGGGCCCTCGCGGAAGGCGAGCGCCTTCTCGGCGAGGAAGTTGAGGGCGTCGAGCGCGGCGATCCCCCGCGCGGCGATGCCGGCGGTCAGCGCGAAGAGCATCCCGAGCATGCGGCCGCGGACGAGGCCGCGGGCCTCGGGCGGGCAGCGCTGGCCCCGCTCGTAGGGCCACTGCTTGCCGGGGTCGGCGATGTAGGGGCGCCAGGCGTCGGGGAGCGCGTAGAGGGTGCTGTCGACCTCCTCGCGCATGAGCTCCATGCAGTGGGCGGACAGCGCGTTGGCGCCGCGGATCAGGTTGTGGACGAGGAAGGGGGTGGTGCCGAGGATCTGGCGGCAGGCGTCGTCGATCTGCGCGGGAGTGAGGCCGGTGTCGGCGTGGATCCGGACCGCCTCGAGCATCATGCCGCAGAAGATCCGGTCGGCCGCGAAGCTCGGGACGTCGCGGACGGAGATCAGGGTCATGCCGGCGCCGCCGAGGAAGGCCTTGACCTGGCGCAGGACCTCGGGGCTCGTTAGGGCGCCCGCCTCGGGGAGCTCCCACAGCTTGTTCGTGAGGTGCGGGAAGAAGGGGTGGAGGACGCCGCAGCGCTCGGCGCCGGGCAGGCCGCCGAAGAGCTTGTGGGTGGTAAAGCCGCTGGTCGCGGAGAAGATCAGCGCCTCGGGCTCGCGCGCGCGGACGGCGGCGTAGAAGGGGCGCTTGATCGCGAGGCTCTCGGGGACGGCCTCGAAGACGAGGCCGATCCGGAGCTCGGGCGGGATCTCGGCGACGCCGCCCTGGACCGGCACGATCGCGCGGGTGATCGCGGCGATCTCGGCCTCGCTGAGGCGCGCGGCGAATTGCTGCGCGAGCTTTTCCGCGACGCCGTGGACGGCGGGGGAGAGGTCGAGCGCGACGACCGGGACGCCGCTGCGTGCGACGAGGCGCGCGAGCTGCCCGAGCTTGCCGAAGCCGACGTTGCCGCAGCAGCCGGCGACCACGAGCGCGCGTGGGGGAGCGGCGGGGTCAGGCCGAAAGATCGTATCCATGTTCCGGAGGATACGAGGCCCGGACGCCTCCGCCGCGGCGCGCAAGATTGAGCTTCCCCACCTTCGTGGAGCGGCGTCGCGCGTGGCGCTGAGACGGGCAATTGGGCCGCTAGCGCCGACAGGCGGGCTCCTGTGGTTCGTCGCGGGGGCTGGCTCGGGTCGCGGGGGTTCGTCGCGCAAAACGCGCTTGCGGAATTTACCGATCGTTGCCGATTTGGCGGCGTTTGGACTACAGTGCCGTTCACGACTCGATCGACCTCGATCAAGGCACAGGAGAGCTCAGCTATGAAGCACACCAAGATGATCCTTGCGGCCCTGGCCGCGATGTCCCTCTCCCTCCCGGCTTGCGGCGGGGAGGCCAAGAAAGACGAGAAGAAGCCCGAGGCGGGGAAGGACGCCAAGGACAAGGCCCCCGAGGCGAAGCCGGAGGAGAAGAAGCCCGACGCGAAGCCGGAGGAGAAGAAGCCCGACGAGGCCAAGCCGGGTGACGCGGCGGGCACCCCGCCGGCCGGCGCTCCGGCGCCCGAGGGTGCCAAGTGAGCTGACCACACCTGCCACCAAGCAAGAAGCAAGGCGAGGGGCCACGCGGCACCTCGCCTTGTTTCTTTCATTCCGCTTGCAGGCGGTCGGCTCCTGGCGCTAGGTTCCGCCGCCATGCGCCAGGACGGGCGACAATTCGACCAGCTGCGACCGGTCACGATCGAGGTGGACTTCATCGGCTCGGCCCTCGGGTCGGTCCTGATCGCAACGGGGCGGACCCGGGTGATCTGCACGGCGAGCGTCGAGGCGCGGCCGCCCGCGTGGCTGACGAGCGGCGGGTGGGTGACGGCGGAGTACGCGATGCTGCCGGGGGCGGTCCGTCCGCGCGGGCGCCGCGAGGCCGACGGGCGCGCGAAGGAGATCCAGCGCCTGATCGGGCGCTCGCTCCGGGGCGCGGTGGACTTGCGCCAGCTCGTCGGGCCGCAGGGACCGATCGCGTTGACCGTCGACTGCGACGTCATCGAAGCGGACGGCGGGACGCGCACCGCCGCGATCACCGGCGGGATGGTGGCGCTGGCGCTGGCGCTGCGGCGGCTCGCCGCGTCGGGCTCCCTGGCGGTCGATCCGCGGCGCGGGCTGGTCAGCGCGGTGTCCGTGGGCCTCTGCGAGCGGGGCGAGTCGACGCCCGCGGCGCTCCTCGACCTCGCCTATGTCGAGGACAGCCGGGCGATCGTCGACCTCAACGTGGTGATGCTGGACGGAGGTCTCGTGGAGATCCAGGGGACAGGCGAGCGGGGCCCCTTCGATCGTTCGGCGCTCGGGGCGATGCTCGACCTCGCAGAGCGCGGGATCACGGAGCTCCAGGCGGCGCAGCGGGGCGCGCTCGATCGCGCGTGAGGCCGAGGGGACAGGTCCGATGACACAGGCGAACGAGGACAGGCGTTTGGTGCTGGCGACCGCGAACCCGCACAAGGTCGCGGAGCTCGCGGAGATCGTGCGCGCCGCAGGGCTGCCGCTGGAGGTGAGCTCGGCGCGGGCGCTCGGGCCGGCGCCCGAGATCCCGGAGGACCAGGGGAGCTTCGTCGCCCACGCGACGCTCAAGGCGCGGGGGATCGCGGACTGGCTCCGCGGGCGCGGCGAGGCGGGCGCGACCCTGGTCCTCGCCGACGACTCGGGGCTCTGCGTCGACGCCCTGGACGGGGCGCCGGGGGTCGACTCGGCGCTCTACGCGGGGCGTCAGGGGGACGACGCGGGGAACAACGCGAGGCTCCAGCGCGAGCTGGAGGCCCGCGGGCTCGACCGGTCGCCGGCGCACTATGTGTGCGTCCTCGCGGTGACCCGCGTCGATCAGGCGCCCCTGCCGGAGATTGTGGGGGCGAGGCGCGACGCGGCGGGGATCCTCCTCTTTGAGGCGCGCTGGGAGGGCGAGGTCCGGGTGGTGCCGCGTGGCGCGGGGGGGTTCGGCTACGATCCTCACTTCTGGCCGCGGGGGAGCGAGCGCTCGGTCGCAGAGCTGCCGGCGGCGCTCAAGAACGCGGCGTCGCACCGCGGCCAGGCGACGGCGCGGCTCCTGGCAGGGCTGCCGGCGCTGCTCGGCCAGGCGCAGGGCGGGTCCGGGCGCCGCGGCGAGAATTCGGGCTAGATCGCCGGGCCGAGGTCAGGTATGTAGCGGGCTCGCGCGGGGCGTAGCGCAGTCTGGTAGCGCGCCTGCTTTGGGTGCAGGATGCCGGAGGTTCGAATCCTCTCGCCC
>CAZMML010000326.1:0-5120 GCA_964567335.1 uncultured Nannocystis sp.
CGAAGCGGCGGCTCCGGCGGCGGCGCCGCCCGCGGTGCCGCCGGCGGCGGCGCCGCCCTCGCGCTTCGTGCCGCCGAAGGAGCCCGCGAAGATCGCGGAGGCCCCGCTCGCGGGGGACAAGGGGCGCTTCAAGCCCGGCGCCGGCATCGAGGTGGCGAGCAAGGACGGGCGCTTCTCGCTCGGCTTCAACGCGCTGGCGCAGCTCCAGGCGACCATGCTTCACGTGCCGGATCTCCCGCTGGATCCGGTCGTGCCGGCGCACACTGACTTCACGTTCCATTTCCGGCGGGCCCGCTTCACCTTCACGGGAAACCTCTTCTCGCCGAACATCAAGTATCGGATCCAGCTCACGGCGGCGCCGGTCGAGCTCGGGTTCAAGGACGGGGTGCCCCACCGCACCCCGATCCTGGACTGGTTCTTCACCTTCGATCGCTTCCGCGACTTCACGCTGGTGGTCGGTCAGTACAAGGTCCCTTACAACCACCAGCGGATGCTGCGGGTGACGGGGATGCAGTTCGTCGATCGCTCGCTGGCGAACAACGAGTTCACGATGGACCGCGACATCGGCCTCGATCTGCGCTCGAAGGACCTCGCCGGCCTCGGGAAGCTCCGCTACTACCTCGGGGTGTACCTCGGCGACGGTATCGCCAAGTACGGGCCGAGCAACTTCGGGTTGATGTACCTCGGCCGCTTCGAGGTGCTGCCCTTCGGACAGTACGACGACCTCGAGGAGTCGGACCACGAGCGCTCGCTGCGGCCGAAGATGCTGATCGGCGGCGCGTACGCGTTCATCGACCGCGACCCCAACGCGAACCACGGCTTCTTCGGCGCGCCGCCGCTCGACGGCGGGACCACCACGACGCACAACGCGACCGCGGACCTCAACTTCAAGATCGCGGGCTTCTCGCTGTCGAGCGCGTTCTTCTGGCGCAGCGGGTGGCGGCAGCCGGGGACCGCGGTCGACGCGATGGGGATGCAGATCCCGGCGGTGGCGCCGCGGAACGGCGTCGGGGTGTTTGTGCAGGCCGGCTACCTCATCCCGCGGGTGCCGCTGGAGCTCGGGGCGCGCTGGGGGATGTCCCGCGGGATCGCGGGCCGGACGGGCACGAGCCTCCCGGATCAGACGGAGATCGGCGGAGTGTTCAACTATTACGTCGTGCGTCACTTCGTGAAGTTGCAGCTCGACTACCTGCGCTTCTACGGGACGACGGCAGGCGGGCCCGGGATCGGGGCCGATCAGGTTCGCCTGCAATTGCAAGTAATGATGTAAAGTTGCGTGCGCACCCGAAGCGGATTGCGTGAGTTCTCTCGTTACGCGGGGTGTGGACCGTGGGCCTCACCTCGACGCCTTGCCGTGTTGGGGCAGTCCTTGAGGTCCGGTGTTTTTCCATGGCGGTGCTTCGCCCGCTTGTGCGAAGCTGGGAGCAGACGACTGCTCCGGCTCCCCAGGAACCATTATGCCGATCCAGCCTTTGACCTTGCAGCGCCTCTCTCTCCTGTCCGCGCTCGGCCTGTTCGCGGCCGCCTGTGGTGATGACAAGGAGGATCCGACGGCGACGACGACCACCTCGACGACGCTGACGACCCTCCCGGTGACGGAGGGGACCTCGACGACGATCAACCCGACGACCACGATGCCGGAGATCTGGCTCGACTTCCCGCCGAACGAGACCTTCGGCGCGACCTGCAACAACGCGGACGGCAACTGCAACCTGCTCGACCTGCTCTTCGTCATCGACAACTCGGGGACGATGGGCGAGGAGCAGGTCAACCTGGCGATGAACTTCCCCTACCTGATCGACAAGATCAGGAACCTGACGGACAAGGAGGGCAACCTCGTCCAGGCCGACGTCAACCTGATGGTGACGACGACCGACTTCGGGCACCCGCTCTGCACGCCCTTCCAGAAGCCGGACTACACGCCCGCGAAGGGGGCGCCGATCAACACCTCGTGCACCGACCGACTGCCGCGCTTCACCAGCCTCGACGGCAAGGTGATGGTGCCGCAGGCCTGTACGAGCGGCTGCACCGCCCCCGCGGTGCCGACCGATCCATTCCTTCACTTCACGCCGGTGGACAACAACGTGCAGGGCGGTGACCCGAACGGCGACCTGGCGGCGCAGGCGCTGAGCTGCATCGGCCCGCAGGGGATCGACGGCTGCGGCATGGAGGCGCCGCTCGAGACGATGCTGCAGGCGCTCGACCCCAACAAGCCGTGGAACAAGGGCGCGCGGCCCTTCCTCCGCCCGGGGGCGGTGCTGGCGATCGTCGTCATGACCGACGAGGCCGACTGCTCGGTGAAGGACTACAAGTACTTCGATCCGCAGCTCAAGGACGACCCCATGTACAACCAGTACTGGGAGGACGATCCGGTCACGATGATGAAGAACGAGCCGACGAGCGCCGTGTGCTTCAACGCGGGCGTCGACTGCGTCGACAACAACGCCGACGGGATCTACGAGAGCTGCATGTCGGTCGAGAAGGGCGTGCTGCAGCCGCTCACGCGCTATCTCGGCTACCTCCGCGACGTGCTGATCGAGCAGCAGAACAAGGAGGTCGTCATGCTCGGGATCCTCGGCGTGCCCGAGGTGACGATGCACAACCCCGAGCCGCCCTACCAGCCGACCGACGGCGGGGTGTTCGACCTCGTGTACCGCGTCTGGCAGCAGAGCGACATCATCCCGCCCGACACCTCGACCCCGGCGAAGAAGGAGTACGAGTTCGGGGTCGGACCGGGCTGCGTCAACCCGGCCACCGGCCAGGCGATCCCGAACACCCGCGTGATCGAGGTGTGCCAGGCGCTCGACGAGAAGGACGACCCGGGCACGCCGACCGACGAGTCGAAGCTGCGCTGCTGCATCGAGTCGATCTGCAGCCCGGACTTCTCGGCCGCGATCAACTGCCTCGCCGGCATCCTCGAGGACACCCTCATCGCGCCGGGCTAGGCGCCGGGGTCGTGGAGGACGCCCCTCGTGGGGCCTGCGCCCGCGCCGTCCGCTGGACGGGGCGGGCGCGCGACGTCAGGGGATCGCGGTCGGGCCGACCTCGCGGCGCCGTGAGGTCAGGCGGTGATCGCGGTCGGGTCGACCTTGCGGAGGTACCCAGTGCCGTGACGGGTGATCTTGACGCGGCGCTTGAGGCCGCTGCCCTCGACGTGGATCAGGCCCTTGGTGCGGAGGTTGCGGAGGATCAGGCGCACCTGATCCGAGGCGAGGCCGGTGGCCTGCACCAGCTCGGGCTCGCGACGGCCCGCCTTCTGCTTGGCGAGGGCCCGCAGGAGCCGGAGGTCGCCGTCCGGGGCGTCCGCTCGCCGGCGGATCACCGCAGAGCCGGCGTCGAGGTCGAGGAGCGGGTTGCCGTCCTCGTCGTACTGGATCTCGCCGGTCTTGACGGCCCGCCCGTTGGGCTCGTTCCGCGGCCGATCTTTCACCAGATCGATCAGCTCTTGCACCGTGAAGTGGTCGAGCACGGGGGCCATGTGGGGGTTGTTCCGCGTGACGTCGACGAGCTCGCCGAGCGTGATGGTGCTCGGGAGCTGCTTGATGACATCGGTGAAGACTTCGCGGAGGGACTCCGCCCACGCGTCGCGAACCGGCTCGTGCCGTTCTTCCAGGCTACTCACAGATGAACCTCGCGGGCTACATGCCGTCGAGACGGCGTGGAGGGGCGGGGCTCTCGATCCGGACAAAGCCCGTCCGGTGAGACGACCCCAAATACGTCAGCGAGAGCACCGAGGGTGCAACAGCCAGGGGCGGCTATCAAGGTGGGCCTCGCGTCTTGACAGGGCAGCCTGCCTCAGCGAGCTTGCCGGCCGTGCGCGAGGGCGTCATGGAGGTCCCCCAGGTGGAGATCGCGGCGCGCCCCGAGGTGGGCGACCCGCTGGCGACAGCGACGGCGGCGCGGCTCGGCGCGGCGCTCGGGCGGGCGCTCCGCGTGCAGACGCGGAGAGTGTACGTCCTCGACGTCGACCTCTCCCGCGCGGAGGCGGAGCGCGTGCTCGCGGCGCTCACCGACCCTGTCGCGGAGATCGGGGCGCTCGGGCGGCTTCCGGACGACCTCGCGGTCCCTGCGGGGACGAGCGAGGTCCCCTGGGCGATCCGCGTCGGGCTGCGGCCAGGGGTCACGGACAGCGTCGGCACGAGCGTGAAGCGGGCCGCGGAGGACTGCGTCGGGCGTCACCTCGAGGGGGCTGTCTATTCGCAGGTCGTGTACCTGGTGTGGGGGCTCGACGAGGCCGCGGCGTCGGCGGCGGCGCGGGAGCTGCACAACCCGTTGATCGAGCGGGCAGAGATCGAGCGGGCGCCGCGGCGGGCGCCGCCCTGGGTGCCGCGGGCGGGGGGATCGCATGAGCCGGTGATCGCCGAGGTCCCGCTGCGCGAGGCGGACGAGGCGGCGCTGCTCGAGATCAGCAGGCGCGGCCTGCTGGCGCTCTCGCTCATCGAGATGCGGGCGATCCAGGAGCACTTCCGACGCCTCGGTCGAGACCCACGGGACGCCGAGCTGGAGTGCCTGGCGCAGACCTGGAGCGAGCACTGCAAGCACAAGATCTTCGCCGCGCCGATCGAGTACGTCGGGCCGGGGGGGGAGGCGCGGACGATCGAGCGCGGCCTCTTCCACACCTACATCCGGGGCGCGACCGAGGCGGTGGCGGCGGCGCGCGCGGCGAGCGGGATCGACGGCGACGCGCCCTTCCTGGTGTCGGTGTTCCACGACAACGCGGGCGTGGTGCGCTTCTCGAGCGCGGATCACCTGGTCTACAAGGTCGAGACGCACAACTCGCCGTCCGCGCTGGACCCCTACGGCGGAGCGATGACGGGGATCGTCGGGGTCAACCGCGACAGCCTCGGGACCGGGCTCGGCGCCGATCTGCTGACGAACGTGTGGTGCTACTGCTTCGGCGAGCCGGACTTCGCGGGGCAGCTCCCGCCGGGCCTGATGCATCCGCGGCGGATCCGCGAGGGGGTCCACCGCGGGGTGATCGACGGCGGCAACCAGTCCGGGATCCCCTACAGCCGCGGGCTCGAGCTCTTCGACGGGCGCTACGCCGGCAAGCCGCTGGTGTACTGCGGGACGGCCGCGGTGATGCCGGTCCGCGCGGCGGAGGGGCGCCCGGGGCACGA
>CAZMML010000327.1:0-5112 GCA_964567335.1 uncultured Nannocystis sp.
CAGGTCCTTCGGGCTTCTTGCCGGTCTCGCGCTCGATCCGCCGCTTCTCACGCTCGAGGGCCTTCTTGGCGAGGTCGATGTAGAGATCGGCCTGGGCGACGCTGACGGCCTCCTTCCCGGGGGCGGGCCTGGTCTTGCTGGCGCTGTGGCGCTTGATGTCGTCGGCGAAGCGATCGCCGCGGGCGGCCGCACCGCCGCCCGCGAGCGCGAGCTCGCGGTACTTGCCGAGGTGGACGAGCGCGCGGCTCAGGCGGGTGGTCACGTCGAGGCCGGGGAAGTCGGCCGCGTCGAGGTAGAGGACGCCGAGGTCGAAGTGGGCGTCGGGGTAGTCGGTGCGGAGCTTCAGGGCGGTCTGCAGCGACTTCTCGGCGCCGAGGGCGTCGCCCTGGGCGCGGAGGGCGGCGCCCAAGTTCAGGTGGGCCTTGAAGAAGGCGGGGTCGAGCTTGGTCGCGTAGAGGAAGCAGTCGACGGCGGTCTTGAGGTTGCCGGAGCGGAGGTACTGGGTGCCGAGGTTGTTCCACGCGGCGGCGTTGCGGGGGTCGCTCTCGGCGGCCTTGCGGAAGGCCTGGGTGGCGAGGGTCGGCTTGTCGGCGGCGAGGTAGGCGAAGCCCTTGAGGTTGTAGGCGCGCGAGCTCTCCTCGGGGGTGAGGAGCTTGGGGTCGACGGCGAGGGCGGAGCTGGTGACGGTCTGGGTCAGCTCGTGCTTGCCCTGCTTGAAGAAGGACTCGGCCATGACGAGCATCGCCTCGACGTTCTGCTCGTGGACGCGGAGGGCCTCGCGCGAGAGGGCGATCGCCTGGTTCAGGTCGCCCTGGCGGAGGACGCCGGCGGCCTTCTCGCTCTGGAGGCGAGAGGCGGCCATCTTGCGCTTCTCCTCCTCGGGGTCGCGGTCGCGGTTCTTCTTGGCGGGCTTGTCGGGGGCGGGGGCGGGGGCCGCGGCGGGCTCGGGCTCGGGGGCGGCGGGCTCGGGCTCGCTGGCGGCGGGGGGCCGGGTCTCCTCGGGCTTGGGGGCGCACGCGGCGAGCGAGAGGCCGAGGAGACAGGTCCGGAGGGTCATGTCCGAGGGTCTCATCGGCGGCGGTCCTCCACCTGCAGGTCGAGCGCGGGGTCGTGCAGGAGCGGGTACTGGTCGGGCTTGTAGATGTTCATCCGCTCGAGCGCCTTCTTGGTCCACGGGTTGGCGACGCCGTACTCCTTGGCGCGCCGGATCGTCTCTTCGTAGAGGGGGATCGCCATCGCCTCGAACTTGGAGGCGCCGGCCTCGACCATGTCCTTGTAGGCGAACCAGGCCTCGCTGTACTCCTTGAGCTCGCGCGGGACGGGGGCCTCGCGCATCTTGATCGCGGTCACTTCGAAGGCGTAGCCGCGGCGGAACATCGCCGCCAGCACCCACTCGATCCGGCGGTAGGGGAGCACGGAGTCGTAGGACTTGGAGGCGGCGACGACCTTGTCGAAGAGGATCTTGGTGTTGTCGGCGAGCTTCTTGCCGGTGCCGACGAGCTTAAATTCGAGCAGGTCGGAGAGGGTGAACTCGGAGAGGTGGAACTGGGCCTCGGAGGGGAAGTCGGCGGCGTCGGAGGCGGCCTGGAGGCCGCGGGCGGTGAAGAGCGCGACGCAGTCGCGGTAGGCGGCCTCGGCGCCCTTGCGATCGCCGCGCGCGGCGCGGGCCTCGCCGATCCTCAATTGGGCCTCGACGGCCTTGTTGGCCTGGGTCGGGTCGGCGCCGTGCTTGGTCAGGAAGGCGGCGAAGGCGGTCTCGGTGGCGCGGTGGTCGTCGGTCTTGCCGAGCACCGCGGCGGCGCGGAAGCTGGCGTCGGCGGCCTCCTTGGGGTCGGCGGTCTTGCCGGCGTAGCGGAGGAAGAGGTCGGACGACTTCTTGTACTGCTGGAGGTTGTCGAGGAGGTCGGCGGCGTTCTTGAGGGCGAGGAGGCGGTGCTCGGAGGCCTTGTAGCGCTCGTCCTGGGCGAGGACGAGGTAGCTGGCGACGGCCTCGTCGAACTCGAAGAAGCGGACGTGGTTGAGGCCGGAGCGGAGGAGGGCGTCGTCGGCGAACTCGGAGTCGGGGTACTGCTTGTAGATCCGCTCGTAGGTCTTGGAGGCGGAGCCGAAGCGGCCGATCTTCTCGTAGGCGACGGCGGCGTTGTTGAGCGCGCGGTCGGCGTTGGGGTCCTTGGGGGCGCCGTCGACGAGGGCGATGTAGCGGTCGGCGGCGGCCTCGAACTCCTCGGCTTCGAAGAGCTGGTTGGCCTCCTGGAAGCGGACGGCGTTGCCGAGGGTCTTGAGGTCGCCGGCGAACTTCTCCGACTGCTCGGCGTCGCCGCAGCCCTTCTGCAGGAGCTTCTCGGTCCACTCCTGGGCGCCCTTGAGGTCGCCGCGGATCACCCGGCCGTCGACGATCGCGAAGCCGGCGCTGATCGCGGTGTTCTCGGCGCAGTAGGCGTCGACGACGCGGGTGAAGCGGTCCTCGGCGTCGTCCCAGTGGAAGTAGCGGAGGCTGATCGCGCCGGCCTTGTAGGAGAGGGCGCCGGCGGCCTTGGCGTCGGGCTTGATGGCGACGAGCTTGTCGTAGGCGGCGCGGAGGGCGACGAGGGGCTCGGGGATCTCGCGGGCGTCGAAGGGCGGCTGGACGGCGCCCTGCTTGGGCATGTCGGGGATGGTGATGCGGCCGGCCTTCTGCTCCTCCTCGACGTAGGCCTCGAGGGCGAAGACGACGCCCTCGGCGGCGTCGAGCTGGCGGGTGGCGGCGGTGTTGCTGTCGCGGACGGCGAGGTACTGGCGGGCGGCCTCGAGGAGCTGGCCGCTGTAGTAGAGCGACTCGGCGTAGTCGTAGCGGTACTGGTAGGAGGTGGGGGTGTCGGGGTAGCGGGCGAGGTAGGCGGCGTAGGCGGCGGCGGCCTTCTTGTACTCCTCGGCGGCGCGGGCGTCGCCGGCGGCGCGGAGGGACTGGGCGTAGGCGTGGCGCTCGACGGCGGAGGCGACGAGCGCCTCCTCGATGAGCTTCATGGCGGCGTCGATGGCGTCGGTGTCGGCCTCGTTGGCGTAGAACCAGGGGGTGCCGCGGAGGAAGTTGTTGGCGAGGCGGTCGCGGGCGTCGCGGGCGCCGGCCTTGTCGCCGACGGCGAGGTAGGCGTCGAGGACCTTCTTCTGGAGGAGCGGGGCGGCGGCGGCGCTCGGCCAGCGGGCGAGGGCGGTGTCCCAGATCTTGATGGCGAGCTTGAAGTCGGTCTGGAAGGCGTAGAGCTCGCCGAGGGCGGCGTAGATCTCGGGGACGTGGCGCTCGGCGCCGCGGTCCTTGTAGTCGCGCTCGAGGCGGGCGAGGCCGACGAAGGGGTCGGGGCTCCCGTCGAGGTCCCAGTCGTCCTCGATGTAGCACTTGGCGATGTAGCGGATCGCGTCGTCGCGCAGGGCCATCGCGGAGCTGTCGCCGGCGGCCTTCATCTTCTCGGCGAGGAGGACGTAGGCGTCGAGGCGCCGGGCGGCGGCGGGGAAGTCGCGCTGGAGGTAGAGGGTCCAGGCGATCCGGATCGAGGCCTCGTCGAAGAACTGGCCGCCCTCGTCGCGCGCGGCCTCGGTGTAGGCCTCGAGCGCGGGGAGCAGCTCGTCGAGGTCGTAGTGGATCTCGCCGATCCGCAGCCAGGTCTCGGCGACGAACTTGCTGCCGGGGCGGCGCGGGGTGCAGCCGGCGTAGTCGCCCTTGCGGAACTTGCTGGCGGCGACGACGCCGCCGCCGCTCGGGTCGGGGACGGCGTAGCGATCGGCGCAGACGAGGGCGAGCATGGTCTGGCGCGACTCGTCGAAGCGCTCCTCTTCGTAGCGGAGGATCGCCATGAGGTAGAGGGCGGCGTCGGCGTGGCCGTAGCTCGGGAAGCGGGCGCTGAGGTCGTAGAGGAGGGCGACGCTGCGCGAGTAGTCGACCCTGGGCGGGAGCGGGGGGACGTCGGTCTTCTTCTTGTCCTTGCGGGCCTCGAACTCGAGGAGGGCCTTCTCGTAGTCGGCCTCGGCGCGGGCGAGGCGCTCGCTGTCGGACTCGAAGTGGAGCTCGGCGAGGCGGAAGAGGATCTCGGGGGTCCAGCTCGGGTCGCTGGGGTTGGCCTTGAGGAAGGCGTCGTAGCGGGCGGCGGCGGCCTCGCGGAGCTGGGCGGCCTTGGCCTTGCGGGCGGCGATGGCGGCGTCGAGCTCCTTGCTGCGGCGGCCGCGGCCGCGCTCGGCCTCGACGACGGTGAGGATCGCGAGGGTGTCGCTGGCGGCGGCGGCGGCGCGGCGGTAGCGGGCGAGGATCTTCTCGAGCTCGGCGAGGGCCTTCTCGTCCTCGGGGGTCTTGGGCAGGCGCGCGGGCGGGAGGGCGAGGCGGCTGCGGTCGCCGCTGCCGGTGGGGGCGCGCGGGAGGCCGGAGCCGGGCTCGCCGAGGATCCCCTGCCAGCCGCTGGGCGGCGGGAGCTCGCCGCGCGGGAGCGCCTCGGCGGCGCGCGGGGCGAGGAGGGCGAGGAGGACCGGCGCGATCCGCCAGGACCGAAGGGACATGCGCTTCATTCGCTGTCCTCCAGGGCCGCATCGATCGCGCGGTCGAGGGCCTTGGTGTTGCGGTCGCGGGCGCGCTCGAGGTCGCGGGCCTGCTCGAGCTCGGCCTCCTTGGTGGCCCAGGCGACGTCGAGGAGGCCGACCTCGGCGCGGGTGGTCCAGTAGCGCAGGTCGGCGGCGACGTCGCGGACGGCGGCGAGGGCGGCCTCGGCGGCGAGGGCCTCGGCGCGCGGGCGGAGGGCGTCGAGCTCGGCGGCGTGGCGGGTGAGGTTGTCGCGCTCCTCGCGGAGGACGACGATGGCGCGGGCGAGGCGGGCGTCGGCGGCCTTGAGGACGCGGGCGCGGGCGGCGTCGAGGCGGACGAGGAGGCGCTGCCGGCGGACCCAGAGCGCGCGGGCGGCGTCGTCCTGAGCGCCGGGGCCGGCGCGGCCGACCTGCTCGTTGTGAGCGGCGAGGGCCTCGCGGCGGGCCTTGGGGAGCGGGTCGGTGAAGCGGGCGGTGGCGCGGGCGACCTGGAGGGCGCGCTGGAGGTCGAGGGTGGAGCGCTCGAGGGCGCCGAGCTCGTCGCGGGCGGCGGCGCCGGCGGCGAAGAAT
>CAZMML010000328.1:0-2321 GCA_964567335.1 uncultured Nannocystis sp.
CCGTGACCTCGACCCGGACCCCGACGCGATCGAGGTCCGCGTCGTCGCCGCGCCGGGCCAGTGGGAGTTCCTCCCGGGCAAGCCGGCCGAGGTGTGGACCTACCGCGACGGCAGCCGGGACGACGACGCCGGCCGCATTCCGGGCCCCATGCTCCTCGGCAAGGTCGGCGATCGCGTCACCGTCCGCTTCCGCAACGACTTGCCGGCCGCGACGACCCTCCACTGGCACGGGCTCCGGATCGCCGCGGCCCACGACGGCAGCAACGTCTCGCAGACCCCCGTCGAGCCCGGCGGCGAGTTCACCTACGAGTTCACCCTCACCGACGCCGGGACCTTCTGGTTCCACCCGCACCTCGAGGCCGACGTGCAGATCGAGCGCGGCCTCTACGCCCCGATCGTCGTGCGCGGCGACGACGACCTCCCCGTCGACGCCGATCGCGTCCTCGTGCTCGACGACGTCAAGGTCGAGTCCAGCGGGCTCCTCTCCGAGACGATCACCTCGCTCGACCTGATGGTCGGGCGTCAGGGCAACGTCCTGCTCGTGAACGGCGAGAAGCAGCCGCGCCTCGCCGCCCAGGCGGGGGGGCGCGAGCGCTGGCGCCTGCTCAACGCCGCGAACGGGACCTTCTTCCGGGTCCACCTCCCGGACCGCCGCCTGCGCGTGATCGGCTGGGACGGCGGCCTCTTGCCCGACCCCTACGAGGTCGACGACCTGGTCATCGCGCCCGGCGAGCGCTACGAGGTCGTCGTCGAGCTCGCCGGCGCCGAGGGCGACGCGCTCGAGCTCCAGACCCTGTACTACGACCGCGGGCACGACCTCCCCGACCTCGGCCCGCGCGCCCTCGCGACCTTCGAGCTCGCCGCCCGCGCGGGCGCGCCGCTCGCGGACCTCCCCACAATCGGCGACCCGATCGACGCGCTCCCCACGGGCGGGGCCACCCTGCGCCGCCTCGTCCTCCGCGAGGAGGAGCCCGCCGGCCCCGACGACGAGCCGCGCTTCTTCATCAACGACGAGGCCTTCCCCCTCGTCACCCCGCTGGTCGCCCGCGCCGGCGACGTCGAGCTCTGGGAGATCCAGAACGACGCGGAGATGGACCACCCCTTCCACCTCCACGGCACCTTCTTCCAGGTCCTGGGCGCGCCGCACCTCGGCTGGAAGGACACCGTCAACGTGCCCATGAAGTCGACGCTCCGCTTCGCCGTGCGCCTCGACAACCCCGGATCGTGGATGTACCACTGCCACATCCTCGAGCACGCCGAGCGCGGCATGATGGGCGTCCTCGAGGTCGACGCGCCATGAGCCGCGGCGCCTTGGCCCTGCTCGCGGCGACGGCCGCGTGCGCCGACCCGCCGATCGCCGCCCCGCCCGCGACGCGCCCCGAGGCGCCCCTCCTCCCCGCGGCCCTCGACCTCGACCCCGCCGACGGCGTCGTCCGCGTGCGCCTCGAGGCCGTCCACGCCGAGGTCGATCTGCGCGGCGACGGACGCACCACCGCGGTCCTCGCCTACCGCGACGCCGGCCGCCCCGACGCGCCCGCGCAGGTCCCGGGCCCGCGGATCGAGGCGCGCGTCGGTGACACCCTCGTCGTCGAGTTCACCAGCCGCCTCGCCGAGCGGACCACCACCGTCCACTGGCACGGCCTTCGCCTCCCCGCCGACATGGACGGCAACCCCGCCCTCACCGGCGCGGTCTACCCCGGCGCCTCGTTCACCTACACCTTCACCCTCCGGGACGCGGGCCTCTTCTGGTACCACCCCCACGTCGATCCGGACGAGCAGCTCGAGCTCGGCCTCTACGGCCCCTTGCTCGTGCGCGCGCCGGACGAGCCCGAGGTCCAGGTCGAGCGGCTCCTCGTGCTCGACGACGTCGACCTCGACGCCGACGCGCAGATCCGACTCGATCCCGACGACGACGACATCGCGATCGGGCGCCACGGCGACGTGATCCTCGTCAACGGCCGCGAGCGTCCGAGCGTCGAGGTCGCCGCCGGGACCACCGAGCGCTGGCGGATCGTCAACGCCGCCAACGGCCGCGAGTTCGCGCTGGAGCTCGCGGACCACGAATTCCAGCTCGTCGGCGGCGACGGCGGGGCGCTGGCCGAGGTCCAGCGCGCCCGCACCCTCGTGGTCGCGCCCGGCGAGCGCTACGACGTCCTCCTGACGATCGGCGCCGAGCCCGGCACGCGCGCGTGGCTGCGGGGCGCGGCGGTCGACCGCGGGCACGCCGCCCTGCCCGCCTTCGACGTGCTCGAGCTGCGCGTCGGCGAGGCGACCGGGGAGCCGGTCGCGGTCGCGGCCCCCCGCGTGCCCGCGCCCCGCCC
>CAZMML010000328.1:2331-5105 GCA_964567335.1 uncultured Nannocystis sp.
CCGTACTAGGAGGGCGCCATGAACAGCCTCGAACCCGCCCGCTTCACCGCCCCCCTCGCCCCCCTCCCGGTCGCCGCAGCGACGCCGGTGCGGAGTTTTCGCCTCGCCGAGGACCTCGATCACCCGACCGGCCCTCGCTTCACGATCAACGACGAGCTGTGGCCCTTCAACACCCCGATCGTCGCCACCCTCGGCGACCTCGAGATCTGGTCGATCGAGAACGAGGGCGAGGGCCACCACCCCTTCCACCTCCACGGCGCCTTCTTCCAGGTGCTCGATCGCGGTGGGGTCGCCGAGACCCTGCCTGCATGGAAGGACACCCTCCGCATCGGCCCGCGGGAGGTCGTCCGGATCGCGCTCCGCCACGAGACCCCCGGCCGGTGGATGTACCACTGCCAGATCCCAGAGCACGCCGAAGGCGGCATGATGGGAGACCTGATCGTCGAGGGCGATCCCTGAGGCGCGCCTGACGAGGAGGCTTACCCATGACCATGACCAGGCTCCTACTCTCCACCTTCCCCCTGCTCGCGCTCGCCTGCGGGAGCGGGCCCAAGTCGACCGCGAGCGACACGGAGCTCGCCTCCTCGGGAGGACCTACCGGAGATCCGACCGGCAACACTGGGTCGACGAGCGGCTCGGGCGGCGGGACCGGCAGCGGCGATCCGACCGAGAGCTCCGGGTCGCCGACGACGACCACCACCACCACCACCACCATGGGCACGACGATGGGCGGCGGCTGCAACGGCGCGCCCGTGTTCGAGACCGACATCATCCCGATCTTCAAGAACAGCTGCGGCGCCGACAACAACGCCTGCCACTCGCGCGTCGCCTACGCCGCCGACGCGAAGGCGAACTGCCGCGGCTGGCTCGCCCTCGAGGACGAGCCCCTCGGCTCGGTCTACTACGCCGGCCCGATGGAGGGTCAGCCGACCGGCTGCGCCGACCTGGAGCTCTACCGCCGGCTCGTGGATCTCGACGCGTGGCAGTGCGAGCAGTTCGACCCGCGGATCCGCTACGTCGTCCCCTGCGAGCCGGACAACAGCTACATCGTCCACAAGATCGACGGCGGCCCCTACTGCATGCTCGCGCCCGACATGCCGAGCCAGCCCATGCCGATGGGGGTCGTGCTCGACCCGGCCGCGATCGACACGATGAGGGCCTGGATCGCCGCCGGCGCGCCGCGCCTCGGCGATCCCTGCCCGATCGACTGCGGCGGCGACCCCGGGCCGCAGGATCCGGTGGCCCAGATCACCCACCCGGGCGACGGCGAGAACCGCCCGGTGAACGTCGACATCCCCTTCATCGGCAACGCCAACGACCCCCAGGACGGCATGATCCCGCCGGCGCAGCTCGTGTGGACCAGCGACCTCGAGGGCCAGATCGGCGTCGGCGACAACTTCAACGCGCCGCTGACCATGGTCGGCATGCACACGATCACCCTCACCGCGACCGACAGCGACACCAACCAGGGCAGCGCCTCGATCGTCCTCAACATCCAGTGACGCCATGCACCACCGCCCCCTCGTCCCCCTCCTCGCGAGCGCCCTCCTCCTCGCCGCCTGCAGCTCGGGCCCCAAGGACCCCGACGGCACCAGCACCCAGAACGGCAGCAGCGGCAGCGGCGGCGACACCACGGCCGGCAGCTCCGGCACTGAGGCGACCTCGACCGCGGGGGTCGCCGCGCCGGCCGCTCCGACCGACCTCACCGCCATCATCCTCGAGGGCGGCGTCCACCTCACCTGGAAGGACGTCGCGGACAACGAGGACAACTACGTCGTCGAGAGCAAGGCCGCCGGCGAGCCCGACTTCTCGCTCGTGATCGAGCTGCCCTTCGACTCGGTCACCTACCACGACCTCGACGTGGTCTCCGGCGAGACCTACACGTACCGCGTCAAGGCGGTCAACGCGGGCGGCGAGGGCCTCTCCAACGAGGCGATGATCCAGGTCCCCTGAAGCTCGCCTACTGCTCCCAACGCGTCAGCTCGGCCAGCGTCTTCGCCCCCGCGACCCCGGCCTCGATCAGCGCCGCGCGGGCCGTCGCCGCCGCCGCCCGCGACGCCTCCGCCGCGCCCGTCCCCCGCAGCGCCTTCGCCCGGGCGAAGTGGAGCAGCCCGCGGTCCCCCGGATCGAAGGGCGCCTCGCCGATCGCCGCCAGCGCGCGGTCGATCTGCGCCAGCGCCTCCGCGGGTCGACCCTCGAGCAGGTCGACCTCCGCCAGCCCGAGCAGGCACAGGGCCAGCTCCGGGTGCTTGTCGCCCAGCGCCTTCTCGCGGACCGCGAGCGCCCGCGCGTAGGCCGCCCGCGCCGCGCCCAGGTCGCCCAGCGCGCGCGCGACGTCGCCCGTGAAGGTCAACGTCCCCGCGATCGCCGGGTGCTCGGGCCCGATCGTCCGCTCGAGGTGGACCAGCGCCGCCGCGAGCTCCGGCCGCGCCTCGGCCGAGCGCCCGGCCAGGTGGAGCATGCCGCCGATGTTCTGGCGCAGCAGCCCGATGTTCGGGTCGTCGGGGTTGATCGCGGTCAGCAGCGCCTGCCCCTGGCGCAGCGCCGCGATCGCGTCGTCGTGGCGGCCCTGGCGTTCGAAGGCCAGCGCGAGGTTGTTGAGCGGGTTGACCAGGTCGGGGTGCCCCCGCCCGCCGGTCGCCTCGCACACGCGGAGCGAGCGCTCGAAGAGCGCCTGCGCCTCCGCGTAGCGGCCCGACTTCAGGCGCACCGCTCCGAGCGCGTTGATCGTGTCGACCAGGCGTGGGTCGACCTCCCCCAGCGCCCGCTCCTCG
>CAZMML010000329.1:0-5104 GCA_964567335.1 uncultured Nannocystis sp.
GACCGCGTCGCAGGCGTCGTCGGTGAGATCGCGGAGGAGCGCGGCGAGCTCCGCGTCGCGCCCGAGGAAGCGGGCGCCGAGCGAGAGGGGGAGGCGCGCGGCGGCGAAGAGCGGGGGCGGGCCGGCGGCGGGGGCCGCGGGGGCGGGGGCCCGCGGACCTGTCCCGACGACCAGGGGCTTGCCGGCGGCGCGGAGGAAGGCGACGGGGGCGGCGATGTCGCGGCGCTCGGCGATCTGCGTGCTGGCCTCGGCGAGGGCGAGGTCCGGGAGGCCGTGCAGGGCGAGCTGGCGGTAGAAGGGGCCGATCAGCGCGGTGGCGGTGTCGACGCTGATCCGGTCGCGCATGGCGACGACGGCGGGCAGGCCGAGCTCGCGGACCAGGCGCTGGCCGAGGCCGCCGAGGGCGCCCTCGGCCTCGGGCGCGGCGCTCTCGCAGGCGCAGAGGAAGGTCAGGTGCGGCAGGCCGACCTCGCCGCCGAGGCGGCCGAGCCGGCGCAGCAGCTTGTCGGCCGGCGCCGGCGCGGTGGTCTCGTCGTCGTCGGCGAGGTAGAGGAGGGTCTCGCGGCCGCCGCGGACGTAGGCGCCGTGGCACACGATGTGGAGGATCGCGTAGCGGCGCGCGGTCAGGGCGGCGCAGAGGCCCTCGAGGGTCGGCACCCCGATCGCGTCGGGGATCCCGAAGGCGAGGACGTCGCAGGGGAGCGGTGCGAGCGCGTCGCGGGCGCACTGGAGCGCCGCGAGGGTGTCGAAGTGGGTCATGCCGTAGTCGGCGAGGTCGCTCGGGCTGGTGACCAGCAGCAGCGCCCGCAGGTCGGCGGGCGCGAGCGGCGCGAAGATCCGCTCGCTCTCGCTGGCGATCTCGAGCGAGAGCGGGGTCCGCTGGTCGAGCCGCACCTGCGTGCGGGCGCCGTCGATCGGGGCCTCGAGCGCCTCCCACCGCAGCGCCCGCAGCTCGGGGTCGTCGACGCGGAGGGCGAGGTGGAGGCGGTCCGGGCAGCGGGCCCGCGCGAGGGTCCAGGCCTCGCCGATCGCCCCGGAGAAGAGCGCGTCGCCGAGGCCGCGGCCGTAGTCGCCGGTCTGGCCGGCCAGCGCGACCAGGTCGAGCTCCAGGCGGCCCTCGCGGCGCAGCGGGAGCTCGTCCTCGCGGCGCAGCTCGGCGACCGCCGGCCACCCCTCGCCGTCGCGGCGCGAGATCGTGATCGCCAGGACGCCGCTCCGCTCAGGCACGCAGCGAGTGTACCCCCGGGGGAGGGGCCTCGCGGGCGCGCGGGCCGGTGGCGCGGTCGCGCGGGCCGGTGGCGCGCGCCGAGCTCGCGGCGGGATGGCGTGGACGCGCCGCGCGGAGTCGGCGAGGATGGGCCATGGCGCCCCGTCCGCTGGAGTCCCGCGAGCAGTTCATCGCCCGTCTGCGAGCCGCGGGCGAGCAGGTCCGTCGGCACCCGCTCCGCTTCGGCGGGCATCACTTCACCCACGTGGTGACGGTCGAGGGGCCCTTCTGGCGGGTGCGGCAGCTAGTGCTCGACCCGGCGCGGGCGCGGGCGTATCTGGCCGAGCATGGGACCTTCATGCCGGAGCACGCGGAGATGCTCGCCGAGCCGGGGCCCGAGGTGGTGCTCGAGGCCGGGTCGCTGGCCGATCTGGTGGCGGCGCTTCAGGCGACGCGGTGGCCGATGGGATGATCCGCCCGGGCCCGCGGCTCGTACTCGTGGCGTGGGCCCCTCCGCGTGGCCCTCGACCCCAAGCCCGGAGCACACATGCGCACCTTCAAGCTCGCCCCTCTTGTCCTCGCGGCGGTCGCCGCGGGTCTCTCGCCCGCCCTCGCCGACGCCTCGAGCCACCGCGAGATCCCGCCGATTTGGGACGTCGCCGTGAACCCCGAGCTCCACCCGTGGGTGCAGGGGGCCTTGAACGTGGTCGCGTCAGTGGCGGCGCACTACTCCGTGGCGTTCTCGGCGCCGACCGCCGAGGGCGACTTCTTCGCGCGGATGTCGACGCTCCCAGGCGCGTGAGCCGCTGCTTCCGCCGGTGACTTCTCCGGCGGCAGAGGGCACCCTTCTCGGGTGCGGACGTCCTTCTCCCTGATCTTGCTCCTGGCGCTCTCGCGCTGCGCCGAGCCCGCTGAAGCCGATCGGCCGGCGCCCGCGACGCGTAGCGAGCCGCCGCCGAGCCCGCCGGTCGCCGCCGAGGCGCCTCCGCCAGGGCCTCCGAGGCCTGCGTGCGTCGAGCCCCTGGCGCGTGAGCGGCTGACCACGGCGAGTGTGGCGTGGCGCCGCGTCGGTAGCTCGAGCGACGCGCTGGCGGTGTACGGGATCGAGGGCGCGGCGGTCGTCGCCGCCGCCGGGCGGACGCACGTCGTGCAGATCGGTGAGGTGCTGCGCGAGGAGCCGCAGCGTCGGCGCGGGCTGCCGAGCCACCCCGTGGTCTGGGCCGGCGGGCGTTGGCCCGAGGACGCGTGGGTGGTGACAGACGAGGGGGTCGACGAGAGCGTCCCCGGGAGCGCGCCGCCCAACAAGTTCTTCGTGTGGCGCTGGACGGGCGATCGCTGGGCGCGTCCGGATCGGCGGAGGATCCACGGCGATGTGCAGGAGGTGCAGCGCGACCTGGTGATGGCCGGGCCGGGGCGGCTCCTGCTGCCTTCGTGTCCGTGGGACGATCGCGGGGTGATCGAGCTGGAGAACTACGGGACGAGCGAGGAGCCGGCGCGACCCCTGCCCTTCGTGGTTCGGCCGATGTCGTGTCCGCGCCTGTTCTTTCTGCCAGGTAGCGAGGAGCTCTTCGCGCCCGACGACGGGGCGTCGGAGACCTCGATGCGCTCGGCTCGCTGGTGCGGGAAGTGCGAGGCGCCGCGCCAGGAGCCTCTGGAGTTCGTCCGCTGCGGGGGGACGAAGGCTCCGCGGGTGACGCTGGGCCTGCAGGCGGCGCAGCGCGGCGATCGTCTGACCTTCGTGTACGCGCGCTCGCACGAGCGCGAGGGGGTCCGCGGCAGCTACGTCAGCGACGACTTCTTCCTGGTCACGACGCAGGGCGCCGAGCAGGTCGTGGAGCTCGCCCCGCCCGAGGGCAAGGACTACCCGCAATCGCTCAGCCTAGGTCCGAGCGGAGAGCTGTGGATGGTCACGGTGAAGGGCCTGTGGCGCCGCAGCACCGAGGGGGTGTGGGCGGCGCTCCGCCTGCCCGACGACGTGGAGTCGGCCGAGCAGGTCGTCGCGCTCAGCACCGACGAGGTGTGGCTGGTGAGCTCGACGAAGACGGGCGGGAAGGCGCTCGATCGCGTCGGGGCGGAGGCCGAGGCGCCCCTCGACCTCCAGCGCGGAAGGCCTCTTCCCTAGCGCCGCAGGCGCGGCGGGCGAGATCTCAGCGGATGCCCCGACCTGGACCCTCCGCGTCCGCGCGGATCACGGCGGAATCGACGTAGTCGATGGTATCGTCAATACAGCCTGAAAGAACCGACGGGGGCCGGCGTCGTTGGGGCCTCGCAGGAGGACGCGCTTGACGCGGGAGCCGCGCGGCGGCGCTGCCGAACCCCGGCCTCGTCCCGGAGCCCCTCGTCGAGCCCGGACGGACCTGGTAGGCCAGGGGCATGGCGAAGGTCCCGCCGAAGCGGATGGCCAGATCGAGCCCGTCGGGCGCTCGTTGGACGTGCCCGACGTGCGGTCGCTCGTTCACGCAGGTGAACCAGCGCCACGCGTGTGGGACGAGCGATGGGAGCGACGTGCTGCGCGACCGACCCGCGTCCGTCGTCAGCACCTACGCGGCCATCGAGGCCTTCGTGAAGTCCCTCGGGCCGATCGAGATCGTGGCGCGCGAGCGATACGTGCTGCTTCGTGGGGCGCGCATCTTCGCCGATCTCGTCATCATGGCCGACGCCGTGCGCGTTGCGATCCACCTCGAGCGCGAGGTCGACGACGCACGCTTCATCAAGGTGGTCGAGGACCGCAAGAAGGTCACGCACGTGGCGAAGCTGGGGAGCGCGAGCGACGTCGACGCGATCAAGGGGTACCTGCAGGAGGCCTACCGATGCTCGCTGAGATAGCCTCGCGGCACTCGCTCCACGAGCCACCCGGCGTCGCGCCTGCGGGCGAAGAGGGTTGCGAGAGGTCGGAGGGAGCAGGTCCACCGGGGGCCATGGCTCGCGGTCGCGGCGTCGACGGGCGGCTCATCGGCGCTTGACGGGGCGCCGCGGTCGTGTGTAATGCTCGTCGCCATGACCCTCGTGTCTCGCCGGCTGCTTGCGTCCGGACTCCTCGCCGGCCTGGGATGTCATCACGACGAGGCGCAGGGTGACGAGTCGGGGGTGTACGAGCAGGGCGTCGACACGCCGGCGTCCGCCCATCCGCCGGCGTCGACCTGCCCCGCGGGGGCGCCGGTGCTCGGGAGCTCCGGCGGGTTCGAGCGCGTCGAGCTGCCGTGGGACAGCAACGGCGCGCAGTCGTACCTCGCCGACTACCTGTACTTCGTGGTCCCGGACGACATCCTGTCGCTGCTGATCGCGGTCGAGCACGGCGCGGAGTACACGGCTCTCAACTCCATGGCGATCGACGGCGAGCCGATGATCGATCTCCTCGGCGCGATCGGCGAGCCGCCCTTCTATCACTGGCCGGTCGAGGTCGCGTCGGTGGCGATGCCCATCAGCGAGGAGACGATCCCGCGCGGGAGCTGCCTCGCCGTCGACCCGGTCGTCTACGCCGACGTCGCGGGCCAGACGGGCGTGCTCCACCTGATCTCCCGCCGGGGGCCCGCGCAGCCGTCGACGATCGACGTCAACGTCTTCGTGGTCGGCGAGACGACGATCTCGGAGGCCGACGCGATGGCTGCGGTCGCGCGTATGGGCGAGGTCTACGTGCAAGGAGGCGCGCCGACGATCGGCGAAGTCGGGCTCTCCACGCTCGAGTGGCCGCGCTCGGTCGTCGACAGCGAGGGGCAGGAGCCCGACGAATTGCGGGCGCTGACCGCCGGCGCGGCGCCGACGGCGATCAACCTGCTGTTCGTGCAGGACTTCACCGAGGTCGGCACGCTCGGCATCGCGGCCGGGATCCCGGGGCCCAACGGGGTGCCGGGGACGGCGGCGTCGGCGGTGATGGTGTCGGTCGACAGCCACCTCGAC